>CAZPEK010000402.1:0-3685 GCA_964585555.1 uncultured Leptospirales bacterium
GACATTTTTCCGGCAATTGCAGTTTTATGGGCCTGAAGCTAATTTTTCACCACACCGAGGGACTTAGAGCTAAGAAACTCTCTGCTCGAATTAAGCTGATAGAAACGGTTCTGATCTAAACTGTAGATCCCAAGATCAGAAGAAATATCAGAAGGAAGAATAATTTTTTTAAGCTGCTGATACCCCTCAAACCAGTACCCAAGGGTTTGCCGATAATCATTCTCATTCACAAAGGTTCTTCTGGGAAGCCGAAAAATAACGCCGGCTTTTTTTATCGGTTTAAGCTTTTTAGTTTCACTTATCTCACTGCTGATGGAAAAACTTGAACAGGATGTTATAAGCAATGCGGCTAAAGGAAAGAATAAAAATTTTTTCATGTCGCTCCTCGGGTTGACTAGTTATCACAGGAAGCAAGGAGCCGTCTACCTTCCTCGGTGAGGATAAAAGCTACCGGCGCTCTGCCTTTACTCTTTTTGTACCTTAACATGTTAAAATGTTTCAACCAGGAGTAAAGATAAAAATCAATAAAGGAAATAAGCACCAGATCATTTCTATCGGCAAAACCGGTCATTTCAAAGAAATCATTGGTGAAATCATCGACAGCTACAAAATCATTCTGTCTGAGAAGCATATCTCTCAACATGAACCTTTCCTGGTAAAGTGTTCTGGCAGCTTCTTCATCGCTTGGAAAAATATTCTCCCAGGGGACAAAATTCCAGAAACTGTTGAGGAGGCGAAAATAAAGGGCATTGTCCGAAATATCCGCTTTAACTGCGTGAGTTTTCCCGTCCCGGTTTTCCAGGAGTTCCGCCTCCCGCATAATATTAATCATCTGTTTCATGTTAATACAAAGAATATCCCTGTCACCATCGGTTCTTTTCGTAAAGCCTTCTTTATCAGCGAGATCAAGGGATGCCTGGTAAAACGAATCAGGAAGTGACCCCTCTGTTACTTTCACAGGCTTCTCAGCAATTTGCTCCATGAGAAAACGGGCAAGATCCGAAGCAAAGCAGTCGATTGAAAGAGAATAAGCGGCGGCTGCCCCTTCAGCAACAAATCTGCTGATATCAGTAACGGTAGAAAAGGAGTCAATACATTCTGCGGTGACGGGTGAGGCCTTTTGGACAGGTTTTTCAGATGATAAAATCATCTCCCAGTAACCTGTTGTCAATCTGTGCCGATAATTTTTTTTCTGAATCATTATATCCAACAATCTGTTTTTTTATGCCTGCCCGTGATTTGAGAGTTCCCTGGCAGAATCAATTAATTTACTAAATTAATTGAGGAAATTAATTAAGTAAATTAATTTTTTTCAAAAAAGTGAAAAAAATTAATTTATACAACCCCTCCGTAGGTTTCCTGCGGAATACACAGGTTAAAAATAATTTTAAGGGATAAATCAGGACAAACTCTCAAGTTCCATAACATGAGAGAATAGAATTAATTGAAAGTCAAGAGAAATCTTCTTCCATACCAGAAAAAAACACTAAATTAGAAAAATTATCCCCTGAGAGCTGCGGCAGTCTCGGGGATGATATTTCCCTGGGCAATCAGCGCCTGATTTGGATTTCCGATTATTTCTTCTCCTGTCTGCCGGGGCGGATCGGGAGTGTAGTCCCTGAAAACAGCTCCCGAGGGGGCAATCTCAGATTCAAGCACCCGGGACAATTCAGCAAGCTCAATCCCCCTGGTTTTGAGAGTTCCATCAAGACGGTCAAAGGCTTCTTCAGCCGGTATTGTGCCCCGACCAAGGTTTTCTGCCATTCCGGCAAGGTCTTTCATCACATCAGTGACATCGACAGCAGCTCCTGAATTGGAAAATGTCCGCGGCGGTCCCTGTACGGCCTCTCCGAAACGGTCAAGATCCGCGGGAATCTGCGATACTGTCTCCTGAAGTGCGGCGGTATCAACCCTTCCGCTAATCACAGCTTCAGCGGCAATATTTCTCAGGCGCGACGAGACGACCATTGCCTTCTGTACAATGCTTGTAGATACCTGGGCGATATTGAGCGCATCGGCAAGGGACCGGTCCATGGTAAGACGGTTGCTGATTCCCTGCTGAAGTTCAAGATTTGCTGCCCTGTTTTGTGATGATCCGGTGGAGTTTCGAGAAGTCTTTACGCCCTGAGGCCTGTCTGTGGAGACACGACGTGACTGATTACTGGTGACATCCGGTGTAACCTTCATAATTCCCTCCCTGGCTGTGCCCGTATTAATAATAAGAAATATACCGGATTTTGTCAATTAATTTGTTGGGCATGTACCCGGCTGTTGAACATTGAAGGCGCGAAAGCGCTTTCGCGCCTTCAATAAACTTCCTTACTCAAATACTTTTTCGTCATCTTCTCCCGCGTTCAGGGCGTCGGCCTCTACGTCCCGGATTCCTTCCTTTGAGAGAACCTTATGGTATTCCTTATACCATTCGTTCTGAATAATCAGCTGCATCACCTCATTGGTTCCGACCCATATCATGGCAAGACGAATATCCCGGACAATCCGCTCAAGGGGATAGACATTGGTATACCCGATGCCCCCCATGACCTGCATACAGTCATTGGCAATGTCCCAGGCCGCCTCGGTGATAAACTTTTTGCTCTCTGAAACCATACGGCGGAGACGCCCCGGATGGACATCGGGACTGTCGGCTGCCCGTGCCGTTGTATAGGCAAGGGAACGGCAGGCGTCAAGACGCATCGCCGAGTCGGCAACCTTGAATCCCACGGCCTGAAAATTCATAATGGGAACACCAAAGGCCTTTCGATTCGTCGTATAGCGGGTTGCTATTTCAAGGGCGGGACGGACCGATCCAATGGTCATGGCGGCGGTTCCGAGACGCTCAGGTATCATCATCTGCTTAAAGACTTCGAAACCCGCGTTGATGCCGTTGAGGGCATAGCGTTCAGGAACCCGGACCTCGTCAAAGATGACCCGTCCGGCACCTCCGCCCCTGACACCCATGAGGCCATAGATATATTTGCTTTCGACACCCTCGGTACGGGGAATCATAAAAGCGGTCATCCGCTCATGAGGCGCCGCATCAGGATTGGTGACCGCGTAGACGAGAAACCAGTCAGCCCCCTCAGCGCCGACAATAAAACGCTTCTGGCCGGTTACAATCCAGTCATCTCCATCCTGGCGGGCAACTGTCGCGGCGCCGAAAAAGTCTCAACCCCCCCGGGGCTCTGTAAGGCATTCTGCAGCATAGACTTCTCCCTTCAGGAGAGGAACAACAACTTCCTGTTTCAACTCTTCACTGCCGTAACGAATAATCGCCTCGCAAACAATATCCGCCCCGACACCCCAGATACAGGCAAGGGAATAACTGGCAACGCCGATCTCTTCGGCGACAATGGTATCCTCAACCCACCCAAGCCCCCTTCCTCCATACTCCTTCGGAAGCCTGATACCGAGGAGATTACGCCGACCACACTCCTTCAGATACTCATGGGGAAACTGAATTTTTTCTGAATCCATATCAAGAATCATCTCACGGGGCACCCATTTGGTGAATTCCCGTGCCTCATCACGAAGCTTTTTCTGCTCATCGGTCATGAGAAAATCAAACATGGTAATCCTCCCGCAGGTGATTTTATTATTTGAAGGCGCGAAAACGCTTTCGCGCCTTCAAATAATAAAATCACCTGCCAACAAATTATTTTTTGTCCAAATCCTTTAAACGCCCTGA
>CAZPEK010000403.1:0-3677 GCA_964585555.1 uncultured Leptospirales bacterium
GTCGACGGATCATTGACAGCGCCACGGTATGGTGCGCTTCATGGATTGCGAGATGCGCGAGAACCGAGGCGATGGTCTCGAAGAACTTGGAAGGCACGCATGGTTTTGGTATTTTTTCTGTTTTGATTTCAATGTTTTTAATAGCCAATATGGACGGCCGGGGACTGGTATTTGGTAATCAATCTGATGTGATCTATTTCTGGCTCGACAAGGGGCCCCTGATGTTAATGGTTCCCTTTTTTACTTTTTTTATCTCCCAGCTTTTTCATAATCGGCATACTAAAACATCAATCGGTCTGGCTGTTTATTCAGTGGGGATGTTGTCGTACGCCTTTGTTTCTCAGTTTTTTCTTCCCGGGGGAGGGGGTAATGTACTAAATTTATTTTTTGTCGGGCTGCTTTTCTGTTTTGGGTATATTCTTTTTGAAACCATTCGGGAAGTAATCAGAAAGAATATCGATGCTATTATTCTTGTTGTTGGACTGCTCGTGTTTTTTGTCGGAAGTTTACATAATGTACTCATCAATCTCGGCATTGTTAAGAGTAAATCTATAATGCAGTTTACCTTTATGGCCTTTATAATTGGTATTGTTGCCCTTCTGGCAAACCGTTTTATTAATATAAATCGTGAGACCGAAAACCTCAACGAAGAGCTTGACCAGAAGCTTGAACTTCAGGAAAGGCAGACAACCCACCTGCAGAATATTCAGGGTACCGTGGTTGAAGTAACTGATACCCTTTCAGTTTCTGCCGAAGAAATGGGATCCGCCTCTACTTCCTTCGCCGATAATGCCCAGACCCAGGCCTCTTCTGTTGAAGAGATGTCCGCATCCATGGAAGAGCTGATGTCCGGGGGGGGAACGTATGGTGGAAGTTGTCAACAGCCAGACAGAAATGCTTGGTACTGTAACCAGCAGGCTGACTGACGCGGTTGACGCGACCCGAAGGGCGGCAGAGGATATGGCCGATGCCCTAACCGTAAAGGATTACCTGAATAAGACTATCTCTGAAACCGGAGAAGGGATCAACGAGGCAGCCGGCGCGATGAAATCCGCGGTGCAGCGTTTTGAAGAGATGAACCGGGTTAGTGAAATAATCAATGACATTGCCGACCAGATAAACCTTCTTTCATTAAATGCGGCAATTGAGGCTGCCCGGGCCGGTGAAGCGGGACGGGGTTTTGCTGTTGTGGCCGATGAAATTGGAAAGCTTGCTGACAATACCAGTGCAAACCTGAAGTCTATTGTCTCTCTCTTTAATGCAAGCCGTGAAGAGATAACCAATGCTAATACGCGTATTGATACCTTTCAGGGGACCCTGGGGCATATGCTTGAAAGTATTACCCGCTTTGGTGAATCCATTGAACAGGTTGCCTCATTGATCGGCAATACCACCGCGGTAACCGAATCAGCGGGAAACGAAATCAATCTGGTCATGGAGAGTGCCAACACGGTGCAGCATTCAGTAGAGGAGCAGCAGATAGCCGTAAAGGAAGTAACCGAAGCCCTCCAGGGGGTCAATGAGATCAGCCAGGCTATCGCGTCAGGTTCTGAAGAGCTAACCAGCAGTATTTTTGATGTGACTGATTCTATTGATCAACTTAAAAAAATTCTTGAAGGAACCGGTGAGGGGGACGAGGCTGCGGGTGTCATGATACCTGTTGCAGGCAGGGATGTGTGATTTCTACATTTATTTGATGCCTTTTGAGTAAAGACCGAAGAGTATACCGGTCTTTACTGGTCAGTGCAGCTTTGTTTGTGATCGGCGGATAGTTTATTTTTTAATTAGTGTTAAAATGCTTGCTCTTATTTAATTGTAGTGCACGTGTTTGATAAGCAATAAAATGTTTAAATCGACCTGGATATTATAATGAATTCGACTATTACTGGCCATCAGGGAATCGACGTATCGGGCAGAATAATGTGGTACGCTCCCTGGCCGGTGAATCAAATGGGGGAGTACCGTAATCCTGTCGGTGAAAGGGAATGCTCGGAGAAGTTTGTTATCTCCGGTACTGCAGTGGTTGAAACTGCTGAAGCCTTTCGAGATGCCGGCGGGGATATGGAAAAGCTGGCAGCACTTTTAAACCAGCATCTCCCTGATGCAATTGAGCCCCTTTCTTCCGATGAGCTGCTTGACGGTAAGCGGTGGTATACCAGTGAATTTAATCTATATCTTGCCGTGTTCACTAAGAAGCTCCTGGGGGATTATTCTTTCTGTTTTCGCCGGGGCAGTGAACTACTGAGCAAATACCATGCCCCTTATGAAAAGGGAGAGCTTGAATATGCCGCATGGGGGACCGGTGAAGATGGCAGGGTGATAAAGGATCAGAGTTCTGAAAATCTTTCAAATATTTATTCCTGCCTGAAAGAGCGGTATCCCGATGTGGTGATTGAAGAATTTATCAGGTTGCTGGACTGTCTGCTGGCTTCTCAGAATAAAAAATTTGATGAATCATATTTTACCAATCCCAACTACTGGCATTCAGCCGAATTTATTGGATTTTTTTATTCCCTCCTGACGGTGGTTACCAATGATAATCTTTTATTGTACAAGACAAGTATTATCGGCCCTTCTCTGGTTATTAAGGCCATTGCCCGGGCAATGGGAACACCAAAAAGAGTTTTTCAAAGTATTGTCTATCTTGCGAAACGGTATACAACAACAACGGGGTATAGAATTCTCGATGTTCAAAGGGACTCATGCCGCATAATTTATTATCCCACCATCGCGGTTGATTATAAAATTGGTATACATGCCCGGAACCTGAACTGGTATGGTGAACAGATTCACCTTGGAATGTTTCGGGGAATTCCTTCCTATCTTTTTGATCTTCCTGTTGCTGATTATGAACCCGTTTCCTTGATTTCGGATGGTGATGATTGTTTTGAAGGAAGATTTTTCTGGCAAAATCCTGATGCTTTTTCCCTGAAGGCCTATATCTTTGTCGCGGTCCTTGGTGGACTTTTTTTCCTTCTGCTCTACATTTTTCAGATTAGTATTGTTTCCAGTCTGCTGTCAGGGCTTCTTTTTGCTTCTCTCTGCGGAATTGTTTTTGTGATTATGTGGGGAAGAAAACTGACCCGGGAAAAACGGGGCCTTGAAAATAAATTTATAGAATACAGCAATGAAAAGGAAGACCTGGCACGGTTGCTGCAGGATGAAAAAGATCAGCTTGAAAAGAGGGTAGTGGAACGTACAAGTGAACTGGTGGCGGCAAATAATAAATTGAAGGAACTTGATCGCCTCAAAAGCAATTTTTTCACTGTCATATCTCATGAATTCAGGACCCCCCTGACTTTGATCCTTGGTACCGTTGATAAATCGCTGCAGGGTCGAGAGTCTCTTTCTTCCCTTGATCTCATGATGATAAAAAAAAATGGGCTGAAACTGCTCCAGATGATCAATGATTTACTTGAACTCTCCCGGCTTGAAGCGGGAAGTTTTACCATGCACATCAGCCGGGTAGATGGGGGGAAACTGGTTCGCCACTGTGCTGCAGAAATGGAGTCAATGGCTTCAATGCAGAATATTACTTTTACCTGCAGCACCGATGATAAAGAATTTAATATCTGGACCGACAGAGTTAAGTTAAAGAGCATTATTTTTAATTTGATTTCCAATGCAGTCAAATTTACCGGCTCAGGGGGCAGGGTAGATATTTCAACCCGCTTTAT
>CAZPEK010000404.1:0-3669 GCA_964585555.1 uncultured Leptospirales bacterium
GATATATTCTTTTAAACGGTATAATGAGGCATTGAAGTTTTTATCTGAAGAGTATTCTCCTCTCATATCGATGATTGAGCCTCAGACTTTGCAATTACAGGAAAGCTCTGTATTTTCCCTGATAAAAAAGACCGGTGTATTGTTGCCAACCATATCCCAGTTCCCTTCTTCGGTATAAAACTTCAAGGCGAAACCGCGTACATCCCGCTCAGCGTCAGCTGCCCCCAGTTCACCGGCAACCGTTGAAAATCGGGCGATCATTTCAGTTTTCTTCCCCACCTCTGAAAATATTTTAGCCTTTGTGTATTTTGTAATATCTTTGGTAACAGTAAGTACTCCATGTGCCCCCCATCCCTTGGCATGCACCACGCGTTCTGGAATGCGTTCCCGATTCTGATGAGCGAGCTTTTCAAGCAGTTGGTAGTCCTGCAGGAGAATCGGTCCGCGAGGTCCGGCAGTTAAAGAATTCTGATTGTCGGCAATGGGATTGCCGCCTGATGTGGTTAGTTGTTTCTTTTTAGCCATAACATCCTCCTAAAATTTCAAGTAAAAAATATTCACACAATTATTCCACTTTGTCAACATAATATTAGTCATCATGTTATGTGAAAAGCTATCACACTTCGTAGACCTTCCAGGGCTTACGAAGGGAGAAGCGCTCAAAGACGGCATCAGGCCAGCCGACGGTAATAACCGCAAGTACCCGGCTGTCAGGTGCGATATGCAGCTTTTCCTTCAGGTATTTCATCCGGTTAATTGACTCAACAGCGTAGCCGATGTAGCAGGTTCCGAGACCCAGGGTATGACCGAGAAGAGTCATGTTGTAGGTGGCGTACTGGGCATCCTCAAGGGGCGTGCTTCCATCAACCGGGCCGTGGCAGATTATCAGGGCCGGGGCCCCGTGAAAAAGACGGTCAATTCCCCGGTCAGATTCTTCGAGAGCGAGGCAGACTGACTCATAGTGATTGTTGTAATAATTAAGCAGGGTCTTCCCCATAAAGGGAATAGTGCCGTAGCGGGTCACGGGATTTCGCGCCAGGGAATTCAAACGAAGAAAAAACTTTTTTATATCCTGGGCAATATCCCAAACCTTGTCGCGGCCGTTGACAATAGTAAACTCCCAGGCCTGGCAGTTGCTTCCCGAGGGAGCGGTTATGCCCGCGGTCACCAGGTCTTCAAGGATCTGATCGTCTACCCGCTTCTCTGTATATTTCCGTATGCTTCGCCGGGACCGGAGCAGGTTCACCACATCGCCCGCCTTTAACTTCCCCCCATCGATTATCTTTTCTTTATATTGAAAGGAAGAAAACTCCGGCGCTGTCAATACCGCATCTTCAAAGGAGACCGCGTCTTCAGGACAGACATCAAAACAGTGGCTGCAGAGAAGACACTCCTCAGCATTGAGAACAACTTTTTTATCCCGAAGCTCAAGGACATCCTTTGGACAAATGGCGATGCACTTTCCACAGCGGGTGCATTTTTCATGATTGATTTCCGGTACGAGTCGCATGGTATTCTTCCTTTTCAAAATTTTAACCCGGCACGCCGGGGAATCGTTATTGACCCTACTGCACTGCAAAAAAATGTCCACAAGAAAATAACTTTTTCACCTCGACTCTTCATTGCCTGTAACTCCCGGCAGGATGCTGACACTGATACCTACCGGGCTTTTTTATTGAACGAAAATATGACTATAAGGAAGGGGTTCATGATATCATCCGATGAAAACCAATACAAAAAAGCCCTCTTCGCAGGGGGATGTTTCTGGTGCATGGAGTCGCCCTTTAAAAAAATTGAAGGGGTGAAGGAAGTTATCTCAGGATACACCGGGGGCCCGTCAAAAAACCCCACCTACGAGGAGGTATGCTCCGGCACCTCGGGCCACCTTGAAGCCGTGAGGGTAACCTATGACCCGGCACAGATCTCGTACAAAGAACTCCTCGAAGTCTTCTGGCAGCAGGTTGACCCCACCGATCCGGGGGGGCAGTTTGTCGACCGGGGACCCCAGTACCGCACCGCCATCTTTTACCTCGATGAAAACCAAAAGAGGGAAGCGGAAGTTTCCAAAGAACAGTTATACGCCAAAGGAAGACACACCAGCCCCATTGTCACTGAAATACTTCCAGCATCAGACTTTTACCCTGCAGAAGATTATCACCAGAATTTCTACATCAAAGAACCGGTCAAGTACCGTACCTACCGGGCCCACAGCGGCCGGGACCGCTACCTTGAAAAAATCTGGAAATGACCGGCTCACCGGATAAAAAGTCGGCTATCCGGCCGACTTTAAAAATTTTCTCTTCCCTTTTATATTGAAAAACACTCGACAGATTAATGCTCCAATATCTACTGGTATTTAAAAAAATTATTATAGAAGCTTAATCTGTACTCAGCCAGTCATGGACAGTAATTCAAAATTTAACAAAAAAGTAATCCATAACATTGCTGCCCAGTGTTATGAACATGTGAACACCTCAACTTCCCGGCATGAGGCACTCAGTTCTATTGCCCTCACCGCCACCAAGACCCTTGGGGGCTACTTCGGTTCTCTCAATCTTGAAAACCCCGATGAAATATCAATGAACTTCATTGAGCTCCTTGACCAGATCGTTTTTGAAATTGAAGAAAATGATTCCGGTGAGGCAAACATCCGTGAATATATTATAGATGACCTCTACCAGCGGGTATCTATTTATCTTGAAATTTTAAAAGATCCTGATCTGTACCGCAAGGGTCTCGGGACCCGGCTTTTCTGCCATGAAGACACAGTTATCATTCGTCACTACCAGATGCGCGACTATATCCCCGACCTGCTCAGAGAATTCCATGAGCAGCCAAATCTCCAAAAGGCAATTATTAAATGCCTGCTCGCTTTCAACGCAGAAGACCTGCTTAACTTTTATTACCAGGTTATCCAGGGACGCTACTGTATGGAGATCAAGGCCCTTTCCCTTATCGGCCTCAGGGGATTTTCCAGCCGCTTTTCAAACTGGCATAAGTTAAAGGCCACGGACGACGAAACCGCTTCGCTTATATCTTATGTTGAAGGATTTGATATAGAAAACATTTCAAAGAATCCCCTTCCCTTTGATTTGAACACCCTTTACTACACCATAAACTTTATTGAATTGAGCCTTGACCAGTTTCATGAAGAACGGAACCTTCGGTGGATATTCAAGGTATTTAAATGCTTTCTTGAAATCAATTAATGTAAACAACAGCTTTTTTACTACTATATATACCAGTATCTCAAACATTCTTTTAAATCTTGATATTGCTACGATACTGAAGCTCATCTCCAGTGAAAAAGACCTGGTATCTTTTATTTACTTTTCAGACCTCCTCCCCCGGGAAATCTTTAACCGCATAACTATTAAACTTGATTCACTTAACAGCGGATTTCTTGATAATCTGCGCAATCTTATCGATTCTGAAAAAGTCATCCTTGACGAAGTAAACTCAAACATTTCGAGCTACCTCCTTTGGAACTCCTCCCAGGGAATTTAAAAAGCATCACCCTTACTTTTCCGGGTATCTCATGCCCCTTGAATGTTAAAACATCACAAAAACACACCCGCTCATCCAAATCTTCTTAAAATTCTATTCTTTTAGAGTTCACAAGCATCAAGGGAAATACAGACCTGGTCTGCAAAACCGACTCCTGCCTCA
>CAZPEK010000405.1:0-2524 GCA_964585555.1 uncultured Leptospirales bacterium
GTTGTACGTCAAGTTTATCATGGCAGAGGCGGGCATATTTCATTGCCTTTTCAAATTGAGCGATTGAATCTTCAAGGGACAGATCACCCTGTTCAAGGGCCCGGGCAATTTCTTCAAGAGCCTCAAGGGCCTCTTCAAATTTAATCTTATCGGTATCGTTATTTTTTGCCAATGGTTTCTCCTTTGTTTATTGAATCTATCATACAGTTGAGGGTTCCGTCAACCAGGTAGACCTCCAGGGGACTGCCTGCAGAAGCCTGGTCCACAGAACGGATAAGAACATTATCAGAATTCTTTAGTACAGCATAGCCCCTGCGCATGACCTGAAGGGGGGAGAGCTGGTCGATTGCCTGAAGAGAGATCTGGAATCGGTGCTGAAGGCTGCTCAATCGGTTTTTGAGTAAAAGGGAGATATCAGGAAGAGAAAGAAGCTTTTCTTTTTTTGATGCAATGACTTCTTTCAGTTTTCCCTGTATAGACTGCTCAATGTCTTTTAAGAGCAGTTCCCGGTTGCTTAAGATTTCCATTGGTTCCTGGAAAATTCTTCGTGAAAGTATGTGGTCTATTCTGTTTTGAAAGTAAAGTACCCGCGACTGAAGGGCCATTTCACTTCGTTCAAGAAGATGATTTGTTTCATCAATGAGTTCTTTTTTTACCGGCACTGCCATTTCAGCAGCAGCTGATGGAGTCGGAGCGGCGGCATCGGCGGCATCGTCACTAAGGGGGTGGTCAATCTGGTGGCCAACAGCTGAAATTACAGGGACTCTGCTTTCAAAAAAGGAGCGAACAACCGATTCTTCATTAAAGGGCATCAGGTCTTCAAATGAGCCTCCCCCTCTTCCTGCTATAATGACATCAATCCTGTGTTCAGGCCGGTTGAGTTCCTGGATGCCCCTTACAATTGTCGCGGCAGCGTCGTCTCCCTGTACTTTTGCCGGGGCAAGAAGTATTTCGATATCGGGAAAACGCCGGATTGCCACTTTCATGATATCCTGAATCGCGGCACCGGTTGGTGAAGTGACCACCCCGACTCTCCGGGGAAGAAAGGGGAGAGATTTTTTAAATTCCGGGTTGAAGATTCCTTCTGCGGTAAGTTTTTTCTTCAACTGTTCAATGCGTTTTTGAAGCTCACCCTCACCTTCGAGTTTTACTGATGTAACGTTAAGCTGGTATGAACCCCGTTTCTCATAGAGTGAAATGCTGCCCTGGGTAAAAATAGACATTCCATTCTCGAGGCGGAAGGTAAGCTTTCGATTGGCATATTTAAAAAAAGTAACGGATATGACAGCGTTATCGTCTTTCAGGGTAAAGTAAATATGACCTGATGAGTGGTAGGTAAGATTGTAGATTTCGCCCTTTAGCCAGATGCCGGTGAAGGCTTCTGACTGCTCAAGGGTCTCCTTGATAGTCCGGGTCAGTTCTGTGACGGTATAAATTTTTTCGTCCATATCCACCTGCTTTATGCAATGGATAATAGGCGGAGGGGATGAAAAATTTCAATTAAAAAATTAATCAGCCCCAGAATACCATCCCGGGATCCTGATCGATCTCATCAAGAAAATCATCAATATTTCGCGTTGGTTTTACTTCATCATACTGATGCCACTTTTCACGCCTGTCAGCCCAGTAGAGTGACCAGGTACGCTTTCTCTGGTTGTAGCGAAATTGCGCAACTTTAAAATCGCTTTCTTCTTCCGGGTCGAAATCACTTTTTGAGTGCTCATAAAGCGTAATGTTGTCTCCCCTGATTCTAAAAGCGACTTTGCTCATGTCAATTTCACTTTCCGGGACACAGTTGCAACAGTAGGTGGCAAGCTTTCGCTCTGCCAGACTTTTAACTCTCTGTGGTAAAGCCATAACAACACCCCGATCATTTTTTTGTATAAATGATTTTACTACAGTGAGGAAAGTATGTCAATAAGTGGGAGGTGAATTTTTCCGTTTGTGGCTATAATTTCTGCAATTTCAGGGTCGAATACGCGTCCGTTGTACGCTGTTACCTTCCCGCCGGCTTCTTCGACAATGACTGCACCGGCTGCCATGTCCCAGGGTTGCAGTTCCGGTTCCCAGTAACCGTCTATCCGGCCGCATGCGACATAAGCAAGGTCAATAGCCGCCGATCCCATTCTTCGCATGCCCTGTACATGGGGAAGAACAGCTGAAAACTGTTTCAGGTTATTTTTCTCGGGATTTTCTTTTTCGTAGGGGAAGCCTGTTGCCAGTACTGATATACCAATATCTTCAGTGGAAGAAACAGAAACAGGGCTGCCATTGAGTAACGCTCCCTTTCCGTGAACGGCACTGAACAATTCATCGTGAACCGGATCATAAATCACCCCGGCGACTACACGCTGCAGCTCTTTTGAATAGATGCCTGTGGAAACACAGAATACCGGGATACCATGGGCGTAATTGTTGGTTGCATCAAGGGGATCGATGTACCAGATAAATTCGCCGGGAGTATCTTTTCTACTTCCTTCCTCTGCAATAATACTATGCTTCGGAAATTTATCCGCAACTGCTT
>CAZPEK010000405.1:2564-3664 GCA_964585555.1 uncultured Leptospirales bacterium
CATGTTGGTGACAAGATTTGTTCTGCTTTTATATGAAACTTTTGTTGTCTCTGAGCGGAATCCGGAGAGAAGGAGAGCCCCTGCCTCGCGGGATATCTCTCCGGCAAATTCTACTATTTCGGTCAGCATTATCAGTACATGGCCCCTACGCCGATCTGGAAGTTAATCTCGTAATGATCTTCGTTAATCTCTGCAATAATTTTCTGGTAGGTAAAGAGGTAGGGAAGAAACTGTTCGTCAACCCGAACTGAAAGCTCATAACCGAGGGAATGAAAACCTGAAAAAGGCTTACCGGTTGCCCATTTGTCAAAGTTCATGCCGAACCATCCCTGGCCGTTGGGAAGATAACTGTAGGGGTCTTCATTGGCCAGGTCTTCAAGATAAAAACGCTGCCGGTATTCTATTGCCAGTTTCCAGGCGAAGCCGGTATTGTTGCGGTCAATGTTTCCCAGGGAGACGCCAATACCGATATCATAGATTCCATTATAGTTTGACATTTTTTCCGGTGTGTCCGTGGTTTCATGATCAAAGAAATAGAAGTCCCTGGCTTCAAAGAGTGTGTAGTAACGAAATGTTTTACTGACCGTATAGGTAAACTTAAAATTGATGAGAGCGGTATCAAAGGTGTATCCTGTGCTTGCCTTGTTGTCAAAGGGAATCAGGCGCGGATAAAACCTCAGCTTGAAGTCCATCTTTTTGGAATTATACCCAAGGAGAAATCCGACCTTGAAATCATATTCGTCAAGTTTTTTTGCAAAATTGAAGCTGCCCTCGTGATGGTTAAACATAAGGCCGATACCAAGCATGAATCTGCCAAGCTTGTACATTGATTCAAAAATTTCACGATGGGTTACGAAGTGCCCGGCAAGGCCGCCGTTCCAGGGGTTATCGGCAATAAATACAAATTCCCAGGCCTTGATGGGCGTGACGCTGAGATAAATGGTTTCTTCAATATCTCCCATCGCGCCTTCATCTTTAATATATTTGTACTTTTTGGTACTGGGGATGTAGCCGGTGCGAATGGTGTAATCGATGGTGGCAAGAAAAAACCGGTGAATTTCTTTCTTCTTTTTGTCTTCTTTTTTCTTTGATGCTGTTTC
>CAZPEK010000406.1:0-3661 GCA_964585555.1 uncultured Leptospirales bacterium
TGCTTAGTACTCAATACTGTTCTTAAAAAAATATCTTGACATTATGTTGATAACGATAGATTGTAAACCGAACAGACGGTTTTTGTTCTACACCGTCTTTTTTATGGGATGTGGCTTGCCAGTTAACGTAAGCTGGCACAAAATAAATGTATTGAAGGGGGAGGGATATTCATGTATGTATTAAAAAGAGGAGTACTTATTGTAATCATGTTGATGATGGGGAGCGGCGCCTGGTCAATGAAAAGCATTGATCAGCCCGGTCCTTTAGATGCGGGCTACGGGTCTTCAGAGAATTATATCTGCAGTGATTATTCGCTTAAAAAATTCGGTTCTGTTCTGAGTGGTTCGTACTGCTATATCTATGAGCCGGCTCAATTGAAAAACGGTTCTTCTGCCCCGGTTATTCTTTATCTTCACGGTATGGTTCTTCTGGCACCGGAGATTTATGAAAATCATATCATTCACCTGGTAAAACAGGGGTACATTGTTATTTTTCCCCAGTTCCAGCAGAGTATTGTGACCCTGATGTTTGATATGGACCAGAATACCTATCTCAACCGGGCAGTTGACGCGGCAAACAGCGCCCTCGATCGTATAGGCAGTAAAGCTGAACTGAATCATTTGAGTATTTTCGGTCATTCCCTGGGGGGGCTTCTCGCCATCAGCTGGCACAGCAACCAGGACGCTCCTGCTGTTGAGCGGCTTGTTCTGGCTAACCCGTGCTTTGACATGTCTGCAGCCTCAGGCATGAACAGCATACCCGGCATGGACTGGCTCATGGATCTTTTTATCAGCCAGATTGATTACAACCAGATGGCTGCGGGGGTTACTGTCCCGGTAATGATTCTTTCTGGAAATGATGATACTATTGCGCCTTTTACTACAGCGGTTGACGGTTATCATGCTTTGAGTCATGCTCCTCAGAAGGTTCTCTACCGTCTTGAGACTGATGACCATGGCTCAGATACTATAATGGCTGATCATATGGCTTCAATCTGTGATGACGGCTGGATGCCTTCATGGCTCATGTCCTTTTTTGGGGGTGACGGGGAAGTTGATGCCGCTGACTACCGGTACTACCGGGTAGGCATGGACGCTGCCCTTGATGATGTGTATGTAACTGATTATGATATGGGGTACTGGAGTGATGGGGAGGCTGTGAAGGAAGTTGTTCAGGTTTTGCCTTAGGGTTCAAGCCCCGGCATGCACCTGTTTTTCGTTAAACAAGAGTTAGGCGCCGATTAGGCGCCTTTTCTTGGTTTTCGATAGTATTGCATTGTTTAATGTCTAAGGGCAAGTAGTTCAGTTTTCGAGGATCAATTCAAATTTATTTTTTCCTATAGCCATATCTTACTTTTTCATTTTCTAAATGTTCAAATGCAAAATTTGTTAATTTATTTTTCGATACAATGTCAATGAAATCATCAGTGCAATATAAGTTGCTATACATTTCATCTTCAAGGGTAAAAAGACATTGACCATCCCAAGAATTTATATCAATGAACAAGCCTGTTTTATCTTCTGAATGAATCTTTTCAATAGTATCATCAGTAGATATTAAAAGCCTGCCACATTCCTGACATCTTGATGTATTGGGTAATTCAGATTTCTTATAATCTTTTCTGGGACCTGAAATGCGTTTACCATCAAAAATATAGTATTGGGGCATGTTATTGATATGATGCAAAGAAGGTTGTTTTTTTAGTTCAATAGGATAAGATTTTATATTTAAAATGCTATATTTTTCCATTATTGAAAAAAAGTTTTCTGTAAAAATATAATAATTTTCCCAATGATAATCATGCAGAAAATCTGGCCATTCATTACCGAAGCCCGACATTAGTTTTATTTTCAGCGTATCGAATGGTCTCCAAAAAAAATACTCTTCTTTTTTGCAGTAATCAATTCTTTCCAGACCTGAACAAATTTCTTCAATTCTGTAATATTTTTTTAGAGAATGTGAGTGTATTATTTGATAGAAATTTGGATACATACATTAACCTAAATTTTCCTGTCTGCTAAATTTGTGTGAAAAGAATTTTGATATATTGCTTAGAATGGAATTAATAGCTTTTGAGTTCAAGCAAAAAACACTTTTTTAAAGCGTTGATTTAAGCAGCAAAAGCCACCTCCCACATACAGCACACATCATCAATAATGTTCAGAATTCCTAATTCGTTCCGGCAAGCACCCATTTTTAGTATAGCAAGAGTTAGGCGCCGATTGGGCGCCTTTTCTTGGTTTTGCTGCTTATTTTAGAAATTCAACTTCTAAGTACAAGTGGTTCAGTTTTCGGGGGTCAGGTCAATCCATCAAATTAAAATCTCACACCCACCTTTTTACTGATAGATAATCAGTCCCGGTTGCGGGCTGAGGGCCAGAACCTCAAGGGGAGTCATCAATGGTTTATCATAATGAACCCCCTTTTTCTTTGAGTAAAAAAGCCACAGTTTGAACCCTTTGTAGGGGATGGTCTTTACTTTTGAATTTCGTTCGTAGGTTGCTTTTTTCCAGGCCGGGCGACCCCAGCCGGAGGTGGTGTGCACGAGAAGCACCGGGTCATAGTCGTCTTTCACCGCCGATGCATTTCTCAGCATTCTATGGTTGAACTGGTGAAAAACCAACTGCCGTTTGCCCGGGATATTGTTTTTTGTCATGTACTTCTTCATTACTTCCTGTATATCATTCAACTCATTGCCGGTGATATGGCCAATCACTTTCATAGGCTTTTTAGTGCGCCATTCTACGTCAAAGGCGAGATGCACATTGGGATACCTGAGATAGGGGAGCAGGGTTGCGATGGCTTCTTTAAGAGAATATTTACCGATCTGGTGATCCAGGTAGACAAGGAAATCATTCTCTATTGCAAAGTCGAGATATTCTCGAAGCAGGTCCCTGCTTATAATATTGATATTGCCTTTAGGTTGACATGTGCCGTAAATGATATAGAGGGCCGGGATGACACCCTTTCCGCCACTGAGACTTTTATAAACTGCCGCCTTTTCACGCAAAAGAACCCCGAGCCTTTCCTTTGACTCCCGTCCAATGATACCCATAATTCTCGATTTGGGGTGCCCGTAATAGGCGAGAATATAGTTTTTCTCAAAGAGCTGCGGATCAAGAAAACGCTCTACCCGTTCTTTGCCGTACCGCAGAGTCATTATTCGTTTCGGTGTTATTGGTCTGTTATCGAGGAGACTTTTATCGGGTAAAGATACAATCAGCAAGGCAAAAAAGATTATGATGCTCTGTTTCATTTTTATTGTTTTCCTGCGTTATACTTCCATCTCATTTTCATGATCGGTAAAGCGTAATTCATTAATTATCATAAAATCACGACAGAATCCTGAAATATACTAATTTAAAACCGTTTTAAAACTTCAGTTTTTTGTCAATAGTTTAACGCATCGGCGGCATGAATCAGATGCCGCAAAGGCTTCTTGTGTCTCATAAGCTGGTTAAACGCCGGAGCAGCTTATGTATATAAAGTTTTTTTATTATATGACTAAGAACCAGTATATGACATATTATGACACTTACCAGAACAAGTTGCAGGCAACTTCGAGTTGATATATGGACTGAGAGCTGAAGGTCTGCAGCGCTTTTTATATTTTTCTGTTTGAAGCCTTAAGGGGCATGCGGTAAATTAGCGTAATTTTTA
>CAZPEK010000407.1:0-3649 GCA_964585555.1 uncultured Leptospirales bacterium
GGATTCTCAGAATATTGACCATCACCGTGAAGGAGTCAACACCCTTTCAATTGTTGCTGTCATGATAGCCCACGCGGTAAATGACCGCCGAAGCGCCCTTCTCGAACAGAATGCCCTGGAAGATGAAAACAGGCTCTTGAGAATGAAGCTTTCTGAAAAACGGAAAGCCGTCGAAATGATCGGCAATTCTCCCCTGATGAATGAACTGGTTGAAAAAATTCTCCTTGTCGCGCCGACGGGCTCAACAGTGCTTATCACCGGAGAAAGCGGAACGGGAAAAGAGCTTATCGCCAATGCCCTCTACAGCAACAGCACCCGTTCAAACAAACCCTTTGTGAAAGTAAATATTGCCGCCCTCCCCGACAGCCTGATCGAGAGTGAACTCTTCGGCCACGAGAAGGGAGCCTTTACCGGTGCGGTAAGCATGAAAAAGGGACGTTTCGAGCAGGCAAACAGCGGTACCATATTTCTCGATGAAATCGGAGACCTGAACCTTCAGTCCCAGGTTAAACTTCTGAGGGTTCTCCAGGAAAAACAGATAGAGCGTATCGGGGGAACCAGCACCATCCCTCTTGATGTGCGGATTATCGCGGCAACCCACCAGGATCTTGAAGAGAAAATAAAAAACCGCCTTTTCAGAGAAGACCTCTACTACCGTCTCAATGTTTTTCCCGTATTTTCCCCGCCCCTGCGGGAACGGAAAGCCGACATCATGCTTTTAGCGGACTACTTTCTTGAAAAGTATAATACGGTTTTAAACCGAAACATTAAACGCATCAGTTCCGATGCCATTGATATGCTTATGAGTTACCACTGGCCGGGCAACATAAGAGAGCTGGAAAACTGTATTGAAAGGGCGGTTATCATAAGCACAGAAACGGTTATTCGCGGGAATCACCTTCCCCCTTCACTTCAAATTGCCGAGAAAGATGAAACACACAACCTGACCCTTGAAAGTATGATAGACCGTTACATAAGGGAAATAATAATAGACACCCTGAAAATAACCAGGGGAAACATTACAAAAGCGGCCGAACACCTCGGGACAACAAAACGTATCCTCAACTACCGGATTAAAAAGCTCAACATCGATTACCAGAAGTTTAGAACATAAGTGCCCCCCGGTCCAACCTGTCATTTTTCAAGATATTTTCAGATAACAGAAAATTTCTTGAAGATCAAAGACCAGAAAGTTATACTGACCTTTAAAACTTTAATTCATTTAAAGAACAGGACATGTAAACATAAAGGAAAAACAGTGGCTGAAGAGCCGCATTATTTCTGTATATAATTGGATGAAATATATATTTACATTTGTACCGCTTCTGCTGGTTTTCACCTTCTCTTCCTGCAGTAAAAGTGAAAAGGTTGACCTCTCCGGGCAGTGGCGCATCAGTTATGCTGACACACAGGAGTACCGGCTCCCGGGCATCGATGTACAGTCATGGGATACAGTTTCTCTCCCCATTCAGACGAGGAAGAATGTACAGGTTACCTGGATACGAAAAGACTTCTTCCTTTCCCAAAATATCCGCTCAGAGCCTCTCGGTATTTTTATCGGCAAAATTATTGACACGGATATTGTCTACATAAACGGAACTGAAATCGGCCGTTCAGGCAGTGAGCCTCCCCACTATATTCCGATGTGGAACTACAACAGGTATTACTTTATTCCCCCGGGACTTCTCAAAGAAAAAAACACCATTGCCATCAGGGCCTGGGCCTCGATTGATCCAAAATTTGCCGATAAAATATTTATCTCAAACCTTCCAATGGTTCACTGGCATACGACAGTTCACAACACCCTGGCGAGATACCTGCCCATGACAACAGGTATTTTGATTTTTTTCCTCGGCATACTTTCAATCATTCTCTTTTTTTTCAACAGGAAGGAAAGGCAGAACCTTCTCCTTGGAATAATAAGCATTTTCTGGGGACTGGTGTCTATCCATTACTTCAATCATAACTTCGGGGAATTCTACAACCTGAAAGAAAAAATTCTTTATTCGGTTCTGGCCCTTGAGATGGGAATGATCTTCTTTTACCTTGAGATAATACTTAAGATGAGAAACCGGCTTCTCGAAGGACTTGTTGTCTTAATCAGCCTTTCAGTTATTGTTACCTGTTTTTCCTGGCCCCTTAATGATTTCATGGGAAGCAGCGGATATTTCTACATCGGCATTTCAGGGATTATCACCCAGCTCATCTGGGGCTACCTGGTCCTCAAAGCCCTTATCCTGAAGATACCCAATGCCCGGCTTATTGCTATCGGATACGGGCTTTTCATGACCGGTGTCATCCATGATTCCCTGGCAATTGCGGGCTTTTTTATCATAAAGGTTTACCTGATTTCTCTCTGTTATCCAGCCCTCTTTCTTGCCTTTGGTGTCGCCTTTATTCGCAACTTTACATCGATGCAGAAAGACTTAAAATATATGGCGGAAATATCAGAGAAAAACCGCCTGATAAACCTGCAGAAAAACGAACTGCAAAACCGAAACTACCTTCTTGAAAAGGATCTTCAGCTTGCCCGGAGCATTCAGCAGCGGCTCATCCCGTCAAAAACACCGACAGACAGCATCTACACTCTCTACCGCCCCATGGAGGCCATCGGAGGTGACTTTTATGATTTCATTCACTTCAGGGATAAAAACATTATCGGCATTCTGATTTGTGATGTTTCAGGTCACGGGGTGCCCGCCGCCCTGATTACCGCGGTTTTAAAGGGGTATACAGAACAGGCAGGCGATCTGAGAAAGAATCCTTCAGAATTATTTTTCTACATGAATCAGTCACTCTATGATTTGACCGGAAGAAACTTTATCACTCTCTTTTACGGACTCTACAATTATACAACCAGGGTATTAACCTACTCAAACGCCGGTCACTACCCTCCTGTCGTAATACAGAAAGATAAGATTCTTCCCCTTCCCGGGGCGCGGTCCGCTCCCATTGCCGCCTTCAGCAACATGGACCTTGAAAAAAACAACAAGCTCTTTACCAACAATGAAATTGAACTCCAGAAGGGAGAAAAACTTTTTCTCTACACCGACGGCCTGGTAGAAACAGAGATGAAAGAAGATCATCGAATCATTTTTGGAAACCATGAGTTCCATAAAAATCTTCTTGATCTCAAAGATGAGACACCTGAAAACCTTGTAAAAACTATCTACAAGAGACTGGTCGAATTCCAGGGGGATGAAAAATTCAAAGATGATGTTTGCATGATATGTGTCGACATCTAATACTGTTTATCCCTCATAAAACTATTTTTCACCACCAGCTCAGGCATAGATTCTTTTCATAAGTTTACCCTTTCATCAATACATTAATGTATACACATGCGTTTGACATTTCACCACCCGGAAAAAAAACAGGGTATCGTTGATTAACACTGTTAATGAACCGCCCCTTTATTTTCTTGACGAATTTCAAGCAACAATATCAGTTGCATTACTTAAAAACATAGATTATGATGTTTTTCAAAATCAGGGTTTTATAAGCCTTTACGACAGACTGGTCTGCATGACAAAAAAAAGAGACGAAACAAAAAAAATAGAAATCCCACAGGATAAAGTCGTGGATAAATTCACGCGGCTACCTGTCTTTAAAATGTGAGGAAAACAATGGATTACAGTAAACAGTACAG
>CAZPEK010000408.1:0-3642 GCA_964585555.1 uncultured Leptospirales bacterium
GCAACCTTGTTCTTGGTTCCCAGAACACCATGTTTAAAGACCTGGACCGTGACCGCGCGGCAGGATGTATCCGTGACATGGAACACTGCTACAATCCCGATGGAGGCCTGGCGGTTCTTTTCGGCAATATCGCCGAAAACGGAAGTATCGTTAAGACCGCGGGAGTAGACCCGAGCATCTACCAGTTCGCCGGAAAGGCAAAGGTCTTCTATTCCCAGGATGATGCAGTAGAGGCTATAATCGGCAGTAAGATCAAGGCGGGAGATGTGGTTGTAATCCGCTACGAAGGCCCCAAAGGGGGCCCAGGCATGCAGGAGATGCTCTACCCGACATCTTACATCAATTCCATGAACCTGGGCAAGGAATGCGCCCTGATCACCGATGGACGCTTCTCAGGGGGCACAGCGGGGCTTTCAATTGGTCATGTATCACCTGAGGCTGCCGCCGGGGGTGCTATCGGCCTTATCGAAGAGGGTGATACCATTGAAATCGACATTCCGGCCCGAAGCATCAACCTGAAAGTATCTGACGCAGAGCTGGCTGAACGCCGCAAAAAAGAAGAAGCAAAAGGCGCTGCCGCATTTGTTCCGGTGGGAAGAGGAAGAAAAGTATCAGCAGCTCTCCAGACCTATGGTTTGCTTGCCGCATCTGCTGACAAGGGAGCGGTGAGGATACTGCCGGTAACCTGCGAAGAATAACAGCTCAAAGAAAGAGCCTGCTCCTTTCATAACAGGCTCTTTCTTAAAAAATTTATGGTGCCCTTCCCCCCGTCTCCTGGGTATATCATAACAATAGCCCCGGGTTTAAACCCGGGGCTATTGTTATTGTCTATGCGGAATAAAAGCACATCCTACGGCCAGGGGTTCCAGTCTCCCCAGTTTTCATAGTATTCCCTCAATGCCGGAATATCTTCTAATTTTTCTTCGATCCAGTTCTTTGCCATTTTTACAATGTCCTGCTCCCGTTCAATGGTTATTTCCCTGAGCATTACCCTGGTTCTCAGAAAAACAAAATAGGTATCCAGTACATCATGTATGCAGTAATCATTTATTTCCCGGAGTTTCCCTTCAAGAAACATGCCATAGACCTCATCACCCTTGGTTGACAGTTTTCCCGGTTTCCCCAAAATCTTTGCCAGAAGATTCAATCCTCCATTCATTCGAATGGCATTGAAGTTACTGAGCCAGTCCTGGAGGTCGATATGCTTGGTCCCAAAACGGTACCGCCCGGCGAATTTATCCTTAAAGTGACGCTTTGCTGAAAACCCGTAGCGGTAGGCCATCAGTTCAAGAAGAGGAACATCAAAACCCCTCCCGTTAAAAGTCACAATTGAAGCATGATCGTAAAGTTCTTCAAGGCCCTTCCAGAAAAGACGGGTCATTTCTGATGCCCGAAACTCAGGGTCATCAAGGAGCACCACATCCTGAAGAGTAAAATCTTCACGAACTTTAGCGATACATATCGACACGGGATACTGAAACGTAACAGGGATAAAATTAGATGCCCCGCCGGTGTTCTCCATAATTTCATCCTGAAACTTCTGGACTGCGGCGGTATCTTCCAGTTCTTCTCCCCCATACTTTACCTGGCTGATAAGCCTGGCATCGGGCACTGATTCAACATCAAAGACAAGATATTTTGTTTCTTTATAATCTATCATGAGTAATTCCTGTAAATAGTCTGATATATGATTTTGCCGAAGCTTCTGTCCGGGGAATGTACTAAAAATAAAAAAGCATGCTGCGTTTCAGCAACATGCTTCATGGAAATAAAAATTGCAGTGGTTCTACTTGCCTTTTATCTTTTTCTCATATTTCTTAATGAGGTCCTTGATAAAGGGATCAGATTCGCTTTCCTTAACTTTTTCCCATGTAGAAACTGATTTCTTGGAACCAACCCGTATAGAAGAAAGTACAGCAGCGTACCGAACTTCAGCGCTGTCATCATTCAGCATTAACTTATTAATGACGGCTACAGATTTGTCATCTTTTTTATCTACAAGGTAACCGAGTGCCATCACGGCGTGAAGGCGGACATTAACCCGCTGGTCCTCAGCAAGTATAACCAGGTGTTTAACAGCTTTTTTTACTTCTTTTTTACCAAGCCAGTCAGCAGCTGTGACGATAACCTGTTCATCCTTAGAGGCATCAAGGTCGGCGATATACTCTTTTTCTGATTTCTCGGCTGCTGTCACTGCAGCGGTCAGGAAAAATGATAAGATTATTGCGAAAGTAAAGATTTTCTTCATGTTTAACTCCAGTGTGCCACATCAATTTTACGATTCAGCAACTATAGTAGTTTTAAGTATATATGTCAATTAATAAATTATTTGCAAAAACCCATCGGAACACTAAAAGAGAAACTTCCTTCACAATTTTATGGTTTTTCCCCTCATTTTAAGTAATTTTAAAAAAAATACTTTGCAAAGATCAATTGCTCACAAAAAATGGCCAACAACAACCTGTAATAAACTACTTCCACATAAACTTATCAAAAAGGGCTATAACGCATGTCAGACAACAAGGTAACAATAGAAGACTCATACGAAGATATGGATAGTGAAGATTTTGGAAAAATGCTCGAGATGTCACTGAATCGAAGTGACGATTTCTCTCCCGGCGACAAGGTCAACGGCACGGTCGTTGGACTTACCGATGAACTGGCATTTATTGATATATCCGGCAAAAGTGAAGCGGTAATGGATATAAATGAATTAAAAGATGAAAACGGCGAATTCAAGTATAAAAAGGGCGATACCTTTGAAAGCTATATCGTTTCAACTCATGGCGGTGAGATCAAACTAACCGCGGTTATCGGAAAAGGTTCGGTAACGCCGGAAATTGTCCAGATGGCCTACAAATCCGGTATACCGGTAGAAGGAAGGGTCGGCGAATCAATTAAAGGCGGTTTTTCAGTCTACCTCTCAGATATCCGCTGCTTCTGCCCCTTCTCCCAGATGGGAGCCCGCAAAAGCGAAGATGACAGCGTTTACCTGGATAAAAAATTCATGTTCAAAGTTATCCAGTACAGCGAACGGGGCAAAAATATAGTTGTTTCCCGCAGGGCTCTCCTCGATGAAGCCCGCGATTCAGCCAAAGAAACATTGAAAGATACATTACATGTTGGCGATATTGTCGCGGGAACAATTCAGTCAAAACAAAATTTTGGCCTCTTTGTCGATATCGGGGGCATCGAAGCCCTTGTGCCTAAATCAGAAGTATCCCGCAGCAGATACAAGTCAATGAGCTCTTTAAAACCGGGTGAGGAAGTTAAAGCCCAGGTCCTTTCAATTGACTGGGATTCATCTAAAATATCTCTCAGCATGAAAGCCCTTGAGCAGGATCCATGGGAAGATCTGGAAGGCATCTCCCGCGGAGAAGTTATGGATGGTGTTGTTGTAAACATCATTAAGTCAGGAGCCTTTGTAGAACTGAAGCCCGGCCTTGAAGGATTCCTTCATATCAGCCGCATGAGTCCGGTCAAAAAAATAGACCGTCCGGAAGAAGTCCTCAGCAGGGGAAACAATGTCTCAGTGAGAATCGCAGACATCAACCAGGGGGATAAAAGACTTTCCCTCGAGCTGATCACCGATGAGCCGGATCCCTGGAAACAGGATATTCAGGCATTGACAGGGACCAATCA
>CAZPEK010000409.1:0-3628 GCA_964585555.1 uncultured Leptospirales bacterium
ACCTGTATTGAAAAAACGCTTGTTTGTTGTTGATGGACACGCCCTCTGTTACCGGGCCTACTATGCACTGATCAGAAACCCTTTGATGAATTCAAAGGGACAGAACACCTCGGCTATTTTCGGTGTGGCCCGGATGCTCTACAGCATGGTGGATGAACAGAAGCCTGATTTCCTGGTTGTCGCCTTTGATCCGCCGAAAAAATCCTTCAGGTTTAAAATGTATCCCGAGTATAAGGCAAACCGCCAGAAGATGCCTGATGACCTGCGCTTTCAGATAGAAGAGACCAAAAAAATGGTCCACAGCCTCGGGCTTCCGACTATTGAGCATCCCGATTATGAAGCCGATGACGTGATGGGAACCATTGCTGAAAAATTCGGCACCCCTGACTGTGAGGTCATGCTGGTAACCAGTGACAAGGACGCCTACCAGCTGGTTGATGAACATGTGAAGATTCTCGCGGGGCGAAAGGGTCTCACAGAATACGAGATCTATGACCGTGAAGGCATAGAGAACAAGATTGGTATTACCCCTGAACAGGTTATCGACTACATGGCCCTCATGGGTGACTCTTCAGATAATATTCCCGGCATTCGGGGCATTGGCGAAAAGACCGCCCTGAAGCTTATCAGTCAGTACGGCTCCCTTGACGGGGTCTATGAGCATGTTGATGAACTGAAGGGGAAACAGCAGCAGATGGTCATTGAAGATAAAGAGGCGGCTTATCTCAGCCAGGACCTGGTTACTATCAGGCGTGATGTTCCCCTTGAGCTTGATTTGAAAGAGCAGAACCTTGAAACCATGCATGCCCCTGAAGCACGGGAGTATTTTGAAGCCCTTGAAATGCGGGGGATCATCCGTGATTATATGGGAGAGGAAGAAAAAGGCGAAACCGCCCAGACAATCGAAAAGGATTACCGCATTCTTCGTGCCGAGGATGACCTGAAAGAGATGGTAGATGCGGTGCGAAATGCGGGGGAGCTTTCAATCGATACAGAGACAACCTCTCTCCATCCTGTCGAGGCTGAGCTGGTGGGTATTTCATTTTCTATAGCCGCGGGTACCGGCTGGTATCTGCCGATGCAGAGCAAGGGTCTTTTCAGTGAAGATTACATTGATCCCCATATCTCAATGGGCTTTGTAAAGCCTCTGGTTGAAGATGGATCGATCAAAAAAATAGGCCAGAATATAAAGTATGACTACATTGTTTTGAAGCGCAACGGCATCGATATGAAGGGAGTCTACTTTGATACCATGGTTGCCAGCTACCTGCTGAGTCCCGGAGACCGGCGCCACAATCTTGATGACCTTGCCATGCGGATGCTCAATTACAAGACCACCACCTTTAAAGAACTTGCGGGCACGGGGAAAAACGCCATACCGGTTTCAGAGGTGCCCCTTGAAAAGCTTGCAGATTATGCAATCGAAGACGCGGATATTACCTGGCGTCTCTATGAAATTTTTCGTGATGATCTTAAAAAGGAAGGTCTCGATAGGTTGTTCTATGATGTTGAGATGAAACTGGTTCTGGTTCTTGCGGAAATGGAACTCACCGGGGTCTATATCGACGCTGAATACTTCCTTGGGCTGGCAGTTGAAAATGACCGGCTTTTAAAGGAAGTCGAAGAAAAGATATTTCATGAGGCAGAACAGCAGTTTAATATCAATTCGACCCGTGAGCTTGCAGCGATACTTTTTGAAAAACTGGGGCTCAAGCCGATCAAAAAGACCAAAACAGGCTTTAGTACTGACAGCTCGGTTCTCGAGGCTTTGAAGGGGCATCATGATATTATTGATTACCTGATCTCCTACCGGACCTACAGTAAGCTGAAGTCGACCTATATCGATACTCTTCCGAAAATGATAAATCGTGACACGGGGCGTATCCATACCTCGTATAACCAGACAGTTGCGGCAACGGGGCGCCTTTCTTCCTCTGATCCGAATCTTCAGAATATTCCGATACGTGATGACTTTGGAAAAAACATCCGTAAGGGCTTTGTGGCCGAGAAGGGGTATGTTCTACTGGCGGCTGACTATTCGCAGATTGAGCTGCGTCTCGCGGCCCATCTTTCAGGTGACGAGAACATGAAGAAGGCCTTCCGTGAAGGCATTGATATTCACCGTATGACCGGGGCTTCAGTATTTAAGGTCGGTCTCGATGAGGTTACGGGAGATATGCGGCGCCAGGCAAAGATTATCAATTTTGCCACCATCTACGGCGTTTCTCCCTTTGGGCTTTCCCAGCAGGCGGATATTGGTATGAAGGAGGCAGCAGAGTTTATCCGTATCTACTTTGAGACCTATCCCGGTTTTAAGAAATATACCGAAGAAACCATTGAATTTGCCCGGAGTCATGGGTATGTTGAGACTATGCTGGGGCGTCGGCGGGCGGTTCTTGAAATTACCTCTGAGGTAAATTTTCGCCGTGAAGGGGCCGAACGTGTTGCCATCAATACACCGATCCAGGGGACTTCTGCCGACATGATCAAGCTGGCGATGATTAATATTTCTGATGAGTTGAAAAAAAGAAAACTGAAATCAAAGATGATCATGCAGGTTCACGATGAACTGGTATTTGAAGTGTTAGAGGCAGAGAGAGAGGAAGTTAAGGCCCTGGTCGTTGATCTCATGGAAAGGGCTCTTGATCTGTCGGTACCGGTTGTTGTTGATGTCGGCTGGGGAAATAACTGGGAAGAAGCCCATTAAAAGTTAGTTATGTCTAAAATGGCATAAAAAAACCAGCCAAATGCCGGTCAAACCCAAAAAATGATTGCCTTATTTGACACCACGTATCCAAATTCATACCAATACTTGCAAATTATCGTATAGTATAAAGATTTTAAGTCAGTATGAGTTCTTATTTATATAAAAAAATGAAAAGAGAACAGCAGGAACTGGCAAAGGGCAGAAGTTAATTCTTTCTTTTTTAAACTGTATCGAATAAGGGCGATACAGGATCCTTCTTTGTGAAGGAAAAACAGGTATGGAGGAGAATTGTGAAATGTAATCGTTTTACGGTGTTTGCTATTGCCTTAATAGTAGCATTATTAGCGGTTTCCTGCTCTCTGGACCCATGGTCCACAGGAAAGAAGTTCCCCAATCTCGTAAAAATCACCAAAACAACAAAGTTTGCTCAAGCTGCCGACGGAGTCTCTCCGATGAAAAGTCAGCTTGGCGTTGTCACTTTTTCACACAAAACTCATGA
Organism: uncultured Leptospirales bacterium; assembly: GCA_964585555.1. Classification (GTDB taxonomy): domain Bacteria; phylum Spirochaetota; class UBA4802; order UBA4802; family UBA5550; genus CAZHNW01. The sequence goes on from CAZPEK010000409.1 coordinate 3,207, forward strand.
AGATCTGGGTATGAAATGTGTTCAGTGTCATCATAAGAAGAACAATGACGGGCGTGAAAAAAGGTGTGCTGTCTGCCACAAGGGTGACGATGGTTACGAGAAACTGCATGGTCTCTGTGTAGACTGTCACATCGCCAGGGGAGATGGTCCGCAAAAGTGTTTTGAGTGTCACTGATACTTAAGAAAGTCTGCATGCGGGCAAAAAATAATATGAGAAATGTTCTGGTTCTTGGTATCGGCAATCTTCTTCAGAAGGATGATGGTATCGGTGTGCACATTGTTAATTATTTAACCGAATCCGGTATAGCATTCCCTGAAGGCGTAGAAGTTATGGATGGAGGGACCGCAGGATTTGACCTTATTCCCCTGATGGCAGGAAGGGATAAGCGTAACCGTCCAGGATACCCGGTTCGATGGCGACC
>CAZPEK010000410.1:0-3623 GCA_964585555.1 uncultured Leptospirales bacterium
AGTATCTTTTTTCATGGAGCTTCTGCTTTTTTGCCAGCTGCACCAGTGACTCAACGTAGGTATTTTCTTTTCCCGGGGGAGAGTCCTTTTCCCCCGCCTGAAGGCCCTGCAGGAGAAAAAACAGCATCATGATAAAAAGCGATACACTTAAAAAACGGAAAGGCCGAAACATCGGCCTTTCCTGGGTTTGGTTAATATACATAGTTCTTAAAAAATCAGCCTTTAACGACGGTCTGAATATTCTCAACAACTGCGTTAGCGGTAATATCATCTGTTGTGTAGATTTTATCAAAGTTCTTTTGAAGAGTAGAAAAAAGAACACCACGGTCGTTATTCTTTACTTCCATAATATCAGCAAGAGTATTGAGATATTCTCCCTGTCCCTTGGCGATATCCTTTGCAAGGTTGTCCATGTTGCTTGCAACAAATTTTTCTACACGCTTTGAATCAAAAACGATTCCCTCAAACTGATCACAGCCGCTTGTACCGGTTGTGACACCAAAGGTACCGGTGTATCCGTTAGTTGTTGCAGCAAGTGAATGCATGAGCAGACCTGATTTATCACCGAACCATTTTGTTCCAAGACCGCACTTTCCAAAATTCTTACGAACTGTTGTTTTTGAAAAAGAAACAGTAGAAAAAGCAACAACCATAGCAATTACCATAAAAATCTTAAAATATCTTGTCATTGTAACCTCCAGTTTATTTTTCCCTACCCTAATACAGCAAGTTTTCAAAGTCAACACCAATTTAGCATATTTTTACTAGCAACGTCACTCTTTTTAAAATAAGCAAAAAAACTAATTGCTAAAAACACACATCTTTTGGGTATATTCTAAGCAGAATAAAAAAACAGGGGGAAGGAAGTATGGAAGAAGCAGTACTCTTTTCAGTAGAAAATCAGACCGGCATTATCACCCTCAACAGGCCCGAGCGCCGCAACGCCTTGAACCAGGCACTCATCACGGGGCTCTATGATGCCCTCGAGGAAGTCACCGGCAATGACACCATACGCTGCGCAATAATTACCGGAAACGGCCCTTCTTTCTGTTCAGGAATTGACCTTTCTGTTCTGGGAAAAGAAAATATTTTCGATCCCCGGGGAGACGGAAAAGATCTCCCTGACTTTTTCATGAACTGTACAAAACCGATAATCGGGGCGGTTAACGGCCACGCGATAACAGGAGGCTTCGAGATTGCCCTTAACTGTGATTTTCTCATAGCGTCCGAAGAAGCTTCCTTTGCCGACACCCATGCAAAGGTCGGCATTCATCCCGGTTGGGGGATGACCCAGCTCCTCCAGCAGGCGGTAGGGCAGCGAATGGCTAAACAGCTCTCCTGTACCGGACAATTCTTAAGCGCCCGTGATGCCCTTCGGTGCGGCCTGGTCAATGAAGTGGTGCCCCCGGTTGACCTGATACCCCGGGCAATGGAAATCTGCCGGCAGATATGCGAGACAAAAGAAGACCTTCTTCCGGTTATCATGGGACTCATCAACAAAAGAAACAGCGGCACTCTTAAAGAATCCTATGACTATGAGCGAAAAGAATTCAGGAAATTTGTAGCCCGCCATATGGGGTGATCAATAATGAATACAGGCGAAAAAAAAGTACATAAAATCCTCAGGACCGCGGTGAAGGTAAAGAAAAAACTTCCCCCCCTGAACCTCAGCACGCGGACAACCATATCATTTTTCGTCTTCGGCATCGTCACAGGCTATTTCTGCTTTATTATCTTCGTCATGATGGCCACACGGAACTACATACACCTGGCGTCGGAAACCATGTTTCACAATTTTGAAAACCTTTACGCCTCGTCAAATCCCGATGTCGTGTTAAAAATGATTAAAAACCCTAATGACCGGGTCATCCAGGAGGCGAAACGCATCAGAAACGCCGCCTCAAGATTTCATGAAATCAAAGCGGTTGACTTCCTGTACCAAAAAAATTCTCAAAGCGACTGGAATATCATTATCGGCACAGAGACCGGCTGGAAATCAAAAAACAGAAAAACAGTTACCTCATCAAAAAGAATAAAAGATCTAAACCAGGCTCTGAAACGCAAACTTGTATCCTCATCACACCTGTTCTTCGGAAGGAAAAATACCATCACCCTTTACATGGATATTTCACGCAAGATCGACCGGCACCGGTATGTTCTTGCCGTAACCATCGATCGCCAGGGTATTCTGCAGATATTCAAAAACCATGTGAGCCAGTTTTTACTTTTCAGTACTTTTCTCTTTTTTTCTTCGATACTCCTGGGTAAACTATTCACCTACTTTCTTGTTAAGCCTATCAAACAGCTTTCCGCCGCCTCAACGCTGATAGCCGCGGGAGATATGAACCAGCGCTTCAGACTCGAGCGGAGCGATGAAATAGGCGTTCTCGCTGACTCCCTCGATCTCATGGCGGGAAACCTGGAAAAACATATTAATGAAATCGAACGGCGCATGCAGGCCATGGAAACCATGAACCGCATTGATAAAACAGTACTTTCTTCAATATCACGAAATGACCTCCTTGAAAAAGTGGTCAGTATTGTATCAAACCTTTTTACCGATACGGGAATCATCATGACCATTTATAACAGGGAGAAGAAAGGTTTTGACATACTTACCTTCAACGATTACGACATGGACCTTATCCTTGAAAAAAATTCCCATATACCGGAAAAAGAACTGTCTGAGGAGGCCCTCCGGCTCATCCGCTCCAGGGGGCAAATGCAGGCCTCACAGCTAAACAACTACCTTCTCGAAGATTTCAATCCCATTGCTACATCAAAAATCGGTTACATTCTCAATGTCCCCATTCACATTTCAGAAGAATACCTTGGTTCACTGGTTCTGGGGAAAAGAGCCGATTCCCGGTTTAACGATGAAGAGATTGAAACCGCGGCAATGCTTGCCGACCAGGTCGGTGTTGCCCTTGAAAGCGTGCGTACCTTTGAAGAGAAAGAAAATATTCTGCTCGGTATACTCATAGCGCTTACCCGGGCAATTGACGCAAAATCACAATGGACCGCGGGTCACAGTGAACGGGTTGCCCGCTACGCCGAAGGGATAGCCTCACGAAAGAAACTCTCAGAATCCCAGGTCAGGGATGTCACTATTTCCGCCCTGCTCCATGACATTGGAAAAATTTCAGTACCTGAATCAATTCTCGACAAGCCCGGCAAACTCACCGATGAGGAGTTTGAAAAAATTAAAAAACATCCCGAAGAAGGAGCCGCAATAATTGAAAAAATCAGCGCCTACGACAGGATGCTTCCCGGTATACTCTACCACCATGAGCGGTGGGATGGAACCGGCTACCCCTTCGGCCTCCGGGACAGCCAGATACCCCTGATCAGCCGAATAATTTGCATTGCGGATGTTTACGACGCGATAACCGACGACCGCCCCTACCGAAAAGGCATGACCGAAATTGAAGCGATTACTTTTTTAAATAAAAACAGGGAAAAACTGTTTGACCCTGAGCTGGTTGATATTTTTATTCATATTCTAACAGAAGAAGAAGAATAGATTTTATTTTTTATTCCGAAGATGATGCCCCAAAAGGGTCCCCCCGGCCGATGGATACTTAATCTGTTCGAATATTTTCGGTCAGCCACCCCCGAAGGGG
>CAZPEK010000411.1:0-3611 GCA_964585555.1 uncultured Leptospirales bacterium
GATGCCCTTTGATTCGGTAGTCGCGTCTTTCAGGCGCCGGTCATTACCCTGAACAACCACGCCTTCCCGGTCTTCACCGTCTTCAGCCAGCTCAACGATTCCCTTTGCCTGTTCCGTTGCATCTTTCAAGCGCCGGTCATTTCCCTGGACAACACTTCCTTCTTTCACTTCCCCGTCTTCAGCTAAGCGGGCAATTCCCTCATACATGGTTGTCGCCTTTCTAAGCCGGCTGTCGCTTCCCTGGACAACGGTCCCTTCAACGGTTCCCCCATCTTCCGCGAGCCTGCAGATACCCGTACTGTCAGTAGTAGCTTTCTGGAGCCGTGAATCATTTCCCTTTACCACGGCATGTTCAGTATAGAGGCCATCCCTGCAGAGTTTTACGATACCATAGGTCTGCTCACCAGCTTCCTGAAGCCGTGAATCATTCCCCTGGACAGCGGTCCCGCCCTGGTTTTCCCGGTCATAGGCGAGGCGCACAATTCCGGGGTTCTGATCAGTCGCCTGCCTGAGACGGTGATCCGAAGCCTGGACAACAAGACCCTCTGAGGCGTCACCATCACCGGCAAGCTGGCATATTCCTTTAAATATTGTTGTGGCGTCACGAAGGCGCCGGTCGCTTCCCTGGACAGCAGTCCCGGAACTGTCATCACCGTCCCGCCCAAGGCGTATCAATCCCGCCTGGAATATCGACGCGTGGGGAACAAGCTCCCCGAGATTATGGGTATGGAAGTAATCAACAGGCGCCGCATTCACCTCAAGTTCTGTAAGGGCAATACTGAAATTCCCCGATGCGATACGCCCGCTTTTCATTTCGATACGTATATAGCGTGCCGAGGTTACATTTATATCCCACCAGTAGGTCTTGAACATTTCAGGATTAAAGTTTTTTACTTCGAAAAGGGTCAGCCAGAGGTTATTATCTGCACTGATGTTAACATTAAACTGGTCAGGAAATCCGACTCCGCTGGAAGTTAAGGTCAGCCGGTTCAGATGGTACACGCCTCCCAGGTCAAGAAAAATATCCTCAAGCTGGCTCTGCTGATGTGGTGCTGAATGCCACTGGGCCTGTGTATCACTGACAAGCAGTGCCCCGATTCCCTGTTCAGGAGAGGCCTCTGAACTGGCTTTTATTTCTTCAACCCCGGCTATTCCCGCGGAGAATGACCCGATTTCACAATAGTATTTTCCATTATGTTTTGCCGGTTCAGTAATAACAAGTTTCAAATATTTTATATTCATGAGGGGAAGTCGAAGGCGGTAGACATCCCCTTCAAGTTCAAAACTCTTTTCCCGGTAAAGAACTTTCCAGGCTGCTGCGTCATCACTTACTTCAAAACGGAAAGACCGGGGGAAGGTAAGAGAACCCCCCGGGGCCGGTTTCATTTCAACTGAATCAATAGCCGCCCCGTCACCATAGGAAAGAATAACAAATTCTGTACTACCGGCACTTCGCTGTTCGGTACTCCAGAACCCGTCTTGAGAAAGAAGGTTTTCTGCAGCGCCCCGGTTTTCAATTTCACTTGAAAATGAATGAATGGTTCCCTTCTGCAGTTTACGATGGCTGATGTTTATATACTTCATAATTGCTCCTGAAGTTTCCGGGAAATTTTACCCTGAGTATCCGGGAATTTTATCCCCTGTCAAATAGTTTCTTTTTTCAATACCAAAAAGCCCATGCCCGCCCCCGGCCGATGGATATTTATTTTCTTCAAATGTTCCCTGTCGGCCACCCCCGGAGGGGGTTTATAAGCTTCTTAACCCCCTTCGGGGGTGGCGAAACTGCTGCACAGGTACAACTGTCAGGTTCCTTGAGCCGGGGGCTCGTGAATCTTATAGATGTTTGTGCATTTTTAAAACGTGATGCCTTCTATTGGGACACCATATGAAAACCCCGGACTAAAAAACCGAGGCAAGGCAGATACCGCCTACCGCTATCCTCATGAAAGCCTCAAAATAAATAATCTTTTTTGCTCCCCCCTCACCCATTTCCTCTTCTGCCATTTCAAAAGTACGGCTGAAACGCTCGGGAAAAAGAAGAATAAAGGGTCCAGAAAAAACAATAAAGATACCGGTAAAAAAAATAATCCCTTCAAAGCGCCCCTGGAACATGGTAAGGGGAAAACCGACACACATCAGAAGCAGCCCATGAAGAAAAAAATACCGACTCCCGGCCCATTTCTTCCAGAGGTGAAAGGCCTGACGGGGCAGCAGCATTTCGACAATACCAAGAAGCACCAGGATCGCACCAAAGCCTGAAATGTAAAGGCCGATAAAAGTCTCAGGAAGAGTCATCGCCTTCCCTCCAGCCAGAAGATAACTTCCTCCCTGATTAATTCTAAATCCTTATCCCGGGTCAGGTTATGGTCGCCGTCTTCAACAAGCACATACCGTACCTCACCACCGTACCGCCGGGAAAGGAGCTCCCCCTGGGCGGCAGGCACCACCCGGTCACAGGCCCCATGAATGGCCAGAAGGGGTATCTTTATCGACCCGAGGGCCGCGGTAATATCTATCTGCGCCAGTTCCCTGAAAAAGGTATTGCGAATTTTTATCCCTTCAATATCCGTATAGCCGTCTTTATCAAGGGAGAGGGCCTCGTTCCTCTCCATGACGGGAAGAATAGAAATCAGGTCTATCGGCGCGGCAATGGTTATAATTGACGCGGCTCCCCCTCCCCTGCCGCAGTAGAGAAGGGTCACGGCAGCCCCCATGCTTGACCCCATAAGGTGAATCTCATCAAATCCCTCTTTCCGGACCCAGGCCACTACCGCTGACAGATCATCAACTTCACGCATCACTGATATATCAGCAATTTCTCCCCCTGATTCACCGGAATACCTGAAATCAAAGGTCAAAAGGGAAAAACCCGCACTGGTTATACTATCCGCCAGGCGGGTAATTTTATATCCATCCTTGGTGGAAAAAAGACCATGGGAAAAAATAACCGCCTTCCCGTTACTCTCATCACCATGGTACCATCGGGCCGCCAGGGAGACGGGACCGTTTTTTATTGTAACCGGGGCCATTCTTTAGCGTCCCCGTTTTTTGAGCTTAATGAGGGGCTCAAAATAGCCGTCAGAATTATTTCCATCAATAGTTATATTTCGGGGCCTCACCAGGAGGAGCTTCTCTTTTCTCCCTTCCTTCCGTTCAACGAAAAATTTGAAAAAGGAAGATTTGGCTTTAACAAATCCACTATGCAGGTTTATACCTGAAAGACGACGGCTCTTTTTCATCTCGTAGATATTTATCCGTACCATGTTACTCCCTTCAAAGGTATAGACACCCTTAAAAACCAGGGCATGATTATTCAGGTAGAGAATCACTATCGATCGGTAATTTTTGAAAAACCTGAAGGTATAGCCGTAATTATTGGCATATTTCAGCTCCCAGGTCCCGCTGATGGTTTCAAAGGTTACAGGCTCAGCCGGCGACACATTTTCAGTCTCCAGTTCATTCTGTTTTTTTTCTTCCTTTGCCGGGTCAGTTCCATTATTCTGTGTGCATCCCGGGGCAAAAGCTAAAACCACCGCCAGAAAGAAAAATGCTCCCCTGTTCAAATTTGACATATTTTTGACCTGATAAAAGTATTTAAGACACCACAGAAT
>CAZPEK010000412.1:0-3602 GCA_964585555.1 uncultured Leptospirales bacterium
ATTACCCGGCTGAACCGCAGGCTTTACAACAGCAGTCAGACGGTTTCATTTGATGCTGACAGGTTTTTTAGATTGCGAAAAAATATGAGACCTGCCGAGGATTCCGCTTTTCCTACAGCAAAGGTTCCATCGGTTTATTACCGATATTCAGAGGCAGTCTACAGCGACCGTGAACAGTTTAAGAAACTTCCCCCGGTTGTTAAACCGGGCCGGGGAATGGACCTGAAGGGAAAGATCTATAGTGGGAAAAGCATTGATCCTGTTTCTATCGAACTGAGCGATGACGGGAAAGGAAGTGTACATTCTATCGAGACAAATCTCTTCCCGGCGGGCCAGCGGAAGAAAAGTCTCTGGTGCAGGATTATTTTTTTCTGGAAAGATTTTCCTTCGAGAATTTTGTATCGGGGAAGTTTTGAAGTCGAAGGCTCGGGAGCACGATTACTTCCTTCATTTAAATTAAAAAAGAAGGCAGAGGCCCTTGCACGGAAAAATCTTAAGGTTTTTTTTGATACCTACGGGACTCACTATGTGGCCCAGACAAAAACACGAAGGGGAATGGTCTGGTATTTTTCCCTGGAATCGAAAAATGACCGGGACATTGCATTGTATCCTTACGGATACAGCGATAAGCCAATGCCCGGAATGAAGGCCATGAATAAAGAAATGAAGAAGCTCACGGAGTCTTCATGCCTGATGAGACTTATGTTCTGGAAAAAGGGGAAAAAAGAAAATCCCCTCTTGAAGCCGAAGACCGTTGCCTCTTTTTTTGAGAACAGGCAGAAGACTCTGCTTCTTATGGAAAATGACCAGGGGGCAGTTATAAGGGAAATGTATCTTGAGCCGTGGAGTGAGTACCTGGTCAGCAATAAAATTGTCACGGAAGAAGATGTTATTTTAGCAATGGAAAAGGACAAATCAGAGTAGTGCTCCAGGGCTGAAAAGGCCATACTTTGAAAAAGTCCTTGAATAAGGATTCTGAATTTACAATAATACGAGAGAGAAGAAAGGGAGAAGGTTAAAATGAAAAAGCTATTGTGTACCCTGACCGTGGTTCTTGTGGTTTTCTTTTTGGCCATTACTGATGTTTTTTCCGGGCCTACAATCATTCGGGATAACCGTGTGACTGACCTGGCAACAACGCCGGTACTGGGGAGAGGATATTCAATCGGGACGAATACATTCCAGTCGACATGTCTGAAAAAAGTTACCCTGACTGAGCCGTCATATGACATGCAGATTTACTTCGAGTCAATCGAAGCAGAAGGTGCAGAGCAGAGAAAGAAGACTTCAAGCTATAATGAGTCTACCAGCAGCTCATACAAATCATCAAGAAGCTGGTCTTTCTTCGGATTCGGTTCAAGCAGTACGTATTCAAGAAAAAATACCCTCGACCGGTCATCAGAGTCAGTGGTTATTGAAGGGGTGAAATATTACAATCATGATATTTTTGTTAATATCGATCTTTATTCATACTACGCCTCGGTAGATGAATCGAAGTCATCGTTGAGCGACGCGGCTGTCAAGCTCCTTGAATCAAAGGATTTACCGGGATTTTTCAGCAGCTGCGGCCCCTACTATGTACGTTCAATAGGAAGAAAGGCGCGTTTTATTTCAAAGTTTACCTATCGCAGTACTGAAAAAACTCGAAATACCTCTTTTGAAAGTAAATTGAAATCAGCGGTACAATCCTTTTCAACTGAGAGCAAGAAAGGCTGGGGCAGCTACCGCCGTAAAACAGAAACCAGTTATGAAAATGAAAAGGAATATAAAAACAGTGTTAAATTCAATTCTGAAGCAAAGAGCAGGCGTCTGATTATCACCACCGCGGCCTTCGGCCTCGGGAAAAATGAGCGCGCCACCCTTATCGCTTATGATCTTGATACCTTCAGAGAATCTCTCGGGGACGCCTTCAAGTCAATGCAGAATCCCCGTACCGGAAAGGTCTCCAGTATAGAAGTAGTACCCTGGGTGGAAAATACGGAGTTTCAGGCAAATGTTCAACTGGAAGAAGAAACGATTGCTCCTGAAGAAGGGGCTGAAGGAGCAAAGCCCCGCAAGCTTCTTCTTTATGAAAAGAAGTATATTCTTACCCTCAATGCCGAGTTTCTTATGGAGGTTGAACGTGCCGATCGAAACCTGATGAACATGTATTACAAGGCCCGACTCTGCCGTAAGAATATAGACATGAACTGGAGCAATAATGGAAAACTGAAGGGAGAATATTCAGCCAGGAAAATCGAGAATCACCGAACCGGCGACAGCATGCTTCTTGGTGATCTTGACAAGGCGTTGTCTGAAGAATTTATCCAGGGCCTGATTGAAAGTGAGCAGATCTTTATGTACGGCACGGTGCCGGGCAAGGGAAAGGCTGACCAGAAACCAGGTGGCGCTACAGCATGTATTAATGATATAATGTCAAAAGGGATATTTAAAACAAGTTATCGTAACCATCCGTCATGCGAAGCCCTGAAGCAAAAGATGGGTGATGTTGAAAATGATATGATTAACGATTACTGCATGCCCGTACTGGCAGATTAAAAGTTTTTAATAGAGCCACTGTTTTTTTAAGGGAATTTTAAAGGGAAACGAGGTGGTTTTGTAATAAGTTGCGGCGGATCCGGAGATGAGGGTCTGCTTAAGATATTATTTTTTTTGAGAAAAAACAAAGGAGTTTAAGCAATGAAAAAACAATTAGTAATCATGGGCCTTATGGTTCTGGTACTGGGTCTTTTTTCAGTTACCCTGATTGCAGGGCCAACGGTTATTCAGGATAACCGTATTACAAATCTTGCAACTACACCGGTACTGGGGCGTGGTTATTCTATCGCCACTAACACCTACCAGTCAACCTGCCTGCAGGATGTGGTAATGACTGAGCCGTCTTATGACTTTACCTATTCTTTTCAGGAAATGGATGAGTTTCTTAATGAAAGCAGCAGTGAAACCAACACTCTCACAAAGCTGGCTACTACTTCTTTTAGAAACTATATTGTGAAAAAAGAAATCGAGTCACAGAAGAAAAAGGGAACAGAAGCAACAACCAAGACGAAACAGGTCAACAAGAAACGCATTATGGCTACCATCGTTCTTGATTCATATTATGCTTCAGTTGATGAGAGCAAGTCCCGTCTCAGTGAAACAGCGGGGCAGCTTCTCAGTAATAATGACATACCGGGATTTTTCAGCTCATGCGGTTCTTACTATGTTCGTTCAATCGGAAGAAACGCGGTTTTTGTAGCGGTATTTGAATTTGAAAGTGTCAGTGAATCGGAAGATAAAGATTTTGTCTACCAGCTTGAAACTGAAATCAAGTCTTTTAGAAAAAAAGTTGTGACGGAAGTTAAGACCAAGACCCGCGGTGCATGGTGGTGGAAGAGTAGAGAAACAACCCGAAAAAAAACTACCACCTGGGAAGAAGACCCTACACAGACAGAAAATTACGGCGAACAGGAAGATACCTTTTCAAAGTCTACGGAAAGCCGAAAGCTGACTATCACCGCCTCAGCCTTTGGACTGGGAAAGAATAAGAATGCATCACTTATTTCCTATGATATTGAGACCTTTAAGGCCGGGGCCAGGGTTTTTGCACGACTGGTGCTGAT
>CAZPEK010000413.1:0-3579 GCA_964585555.1 uncultured Leptospirales bacterium
CTTCTTTACGGCGCTTTTGTAGCTCATGAAATTGCCACCCTTGACCTGGCCCAGTATCTGAGCCAGGACTGGGAACTCCGTGAAGGAATCCTGCGTCAGGCTCTCTTTTACATAAAAGGAATCTTTAAGCGGGAGGAACACCCCTACCACATGAAGCGGGACAACAGGCTCAATCCCCTGCAAAAGGTGGCATATTTCGGTATTATGTTTGGCCTGATGCCCCTGGTGGTCATCACCGGAATGATATTGATAAAGCCGGCATGGCTGAATTTTATTGTATCATATATCGGTATGGAAAATATGAAATGGGTTTTCATGGCTCACCTGGTTGGAGCCTTCGGTGTTGTTGCTTTTCTGATCGGTCATGTCTATCTTGGAACAACCGGTGATACTCTCAGTCAGCATTTTGAGGTTATGGTAAACGGGTACCATAAGGTATACAGCTACCGCAGCCCCGAAGAAGATAAAAAATAATCCCTTCTTTCTTTTGAACCTTATATAAAGTTTTACGATAATCGCCGGAATAATTATTTCGGCGATTATCGTTTGACGCCCCATGGGGAGTCTATTATACTGAACAGACTTTTTACAGGGCACAGTTATTATGAACGATGATAAAACCAGAAAATTTGATCGTAAATCTTTTCTTAAAATTCTTGGAGGGGTGCTGGCTCTTTTCCCCTTCGTTCTTATCTTCCCCCTTATAAAAAAACGAAAAATGTTCATGTCAAAGGAGAAGCTGATTGAAATACCCCTGGATATACAGGAGGGCATTACCTTTTTCCCTGACTGCATTGTAAATCGAAGGGGTAAGGAAGTTAAAGTTTTTTCTTCCCGCTGCAGTCACCTTGGGTGCAGAATCAACCGGCAGATGGGGAGTGAACTGGTCTGCCCCTGCCACGGTTCCCGGTACAGTATTGATGGAATAGTACTGAGCGGCCCGGCTGCCCGGGATCTTGAGGTTCTCGAATACCGGATTGATGAGAAGAAAAAAAAATTTATTATAACAGTCCCGGTATAAGGACAGGTTTTGTAATGACAGCTTCTTTTCTGAGAAAAATATTTGAACAATGGAACCGTCGGCTGCCCACCATGGGGGCCCTTGATTTTGCATTCTTTATGATTGCTGTAGTCTCCGGGGTTGTACTGATTCTTCCCTATGATGTGACCGCCCCGAAAGATTCCCTCCAGGTAATGATGCTTACCAGCCGGGGGGGGGGCTTTTTCCGTTCCCTTCATTACTGGAGCGCCCAGGCCTTTACTGTTCTGGTTCTTTTTCATGTTATTGAGTTTCTTCTTAAAAAGGGAGAAGAAAAAGTGAGCTCAGGCGTCTGGGTTCGCCTTTCAATCGGCATCCCGGTAATATTTTACGTGATGCTTTCGGGTTTTATTTTAAAGGGAGATGGAGAGGCTGAACTGGCCCGCCAGATTTTTAGCGGCCTGGTGGAATCCCTGCCTTTTGCCGGCGGCTATCTTTCCTTTTTCTTTCTGGGCCGTGAAGGGGATCTGCAGATTGTATATATACATCACGCTGCAACGGCAACCCTTTTTACCTGGATAATTATTGTTGAGCATGTGAAGCGTTTCTGGCCTGACCTGGTGAGCCATATCTATGCAATGGGCCTGTCGATACTGTTTTCATTTTTCCTTCCCGCGTCTCTCCACTCTGCCGGAGACCCGTTGGTCAAAGGGCCCTGGTATTTTATCGGTTTTCAGGAGGTGCTTCACTGGATGACCCGGCCGGTTGTTTCTGTTGTGGTGCTGGTTCTGTTTTTGGGGGTGTTTGCGGCCATCCCCAAAATAAGTGAAGCGTACCGTGGGCGGGTAAAAATATTTTTTAGTTCTATACTTTTTTTCTATCTGCTTTTTACCATAATCGGATGGTTTTTCCGCGGTGCTGGATGGCAGTTTCAGCTGCCCTGGTGATTCTGAGAAGTCTACTTTATGAAAAGAATATTTATTATAGATAAGTGGCTCTTTTACCCCCTGGCGACCATCGGTCTTCTGGCTTTTATTTTTATTGTCGCAGAAATGTTTTTAGAAAATCAGCATATTCATGATACAGAAAAATTTTTAAAACAGCAGTATGGAAGCAAAGAGATCGGGGTGATAGAAAAGATTCTTGAAAACCGTGAAGGGTGCCTGGTCTGTCACCGAAACATGACGGGCTTTTCTGTTTCTCATCTTCCTTCTGCCATTGGCTGTACTTCCTGCCACCTCGGCGATCCCCTGACCCTTGATAAGGAAAAGGCCCACAAAGGTATGGCACGGATACCGGGAAACATGGATACGGTGAGCCGTACCTGCGGCCGCAGCGGCTGCCATCCTGAACTGACCGAGAAGGTGACCGGCTCTCTGATGGCCTCGGGGCGCGGAATGGTAACAGTGGATCGCTATGTTTTTGGTGAGCAGAGTACACCTGACGGTGAGGGACATCTTTCAGAGCTGGGAGACTCTTATGCCGACCAGCATCTTCACCAGCTTTGCCGAAACTGCCACCTTGGAAGACTCAAGGGAGAGCCAGCCCCCATTGATGAGCGTTCCCGCGGCGGGGGCTGTACCGCCTGTCACCTCGCCTATTCAGTAAAAGGAAAAGAGCAGCTGGCGCAGTATCAGAAAGAAGATAAACTTCCTTCAATACATCCTTCTCTTACCGTGAAGGTGGACAACCGGCATTGCTTCGGCTGCCACAGCCGATCTGCCAGAATTTCAACAAACTATGAAGGGTGGCATGAGACCCTTCTCACGGGAAATGAAGTTAAAGACTGGTCTCGACACCGTAAACTTCAGGACGGAAGGATTTTTGAAAAAAAACACGCCGACATTCATCATCGCAAAGGACTAGAATGTATCGACTGTCACACCATCCGGGACCTGATGGGTGATGGGAAAACCTGGCAGCACCAGGAAGACCAGGTGGAAATCAGCTGTAGTGACTGTCATTATTCAAAATTGCCAAAAACAGTTTCGTATAACGACCTCGATGGTGATTCAAAAAAGGTCTTACAGTTAAGAAAATGGAAGATGGAAACATATCGGTTTCTCACGGCAGAAAAAAGCGGGAAGGCCTATCTTAATGTGTTCCAAAGGCCAGGGGGGGCAATGGTACTGAAGGGAAAGTTGAGCGGCCGGGAGCACCCGTTAAATCCTCCAAAACCGGTCTGCGGTCGAAGCATCTCGGGTCATGAGCGCCTTAACTGCCAGTCGTGTCATACTTCGTGGGCTCCTTCCTGTGTTGGATGTCATACCGAGTATCGAAAGAAACCCTTCAGCCTGAATATATTTGCATCCACAAAAAAGTACCGTCCCTTCAAAGAATACAAGGCCGCTTTTCTTGCCCCTCTTCCGGCACTTGGGGTGCGCATAGACCGGCGCCGTGGAGACCGTGAAATTATTGATACCTTTATACCCGGGATGGTTATGACCTTGGGGGGATTTTCTGATGAGGGGCGCGATTCAGTGATGGTAGAAGGTAAAAAATATCAGATGTTTCGCCGCCTTTATGCTCCGACGTTTTCCCACACTATCGTTAAAAAGGGTCGAAGCTGTATCTCATGTCACCGCGATTCCTATGCAATT
>CAZPEK010000414.1:0-3577 GCA_964585555.1 uncultured Leptospirales bacterium
GCCTTCGGCAGACATCGCTGCCTTCTGGATGCATCACATACTTCAGAAGGCATCACAGCCCTTCGGCAGGCATCGCTGCCTTCGGCAGGCATCACAGCCTTTTGGCAGGCATCGCTGCCTTCGGGGACGGGGTGAGGGGATGAAGTTGATGTGTTGGCAGCAGTCAGCCGAAGAAAGTTTTTTGCCCCTTTTCAGCTTGTCTTTTCACAATCAATAAGCCTCCGGGCCATCTCCCTGAAGAGTTCATAAAACTCTTTAAATTCATCATCATCCCTCAGGTTACGCATATCAGGAGATTTTCCCTCGAAAATTTCTTTCATATGACGGGTCATCAAAAAGATAGGCCCTGAAATTCGATGAGTTTCGTTAATCAGCCTCCAGTAGAGAAGCCCCATGCCCAGTGCGGTCATCAGAATTATAGCCACAACCATGGTGGTATTGATCGTCATTATTTTATTATTAGAGGCAACAATTTCATGGTTAGACTTTACGGTACGATTCAACTTTTCAACATTAGCGTTGTAATCCTCTACCATTTGCCTGGTTTTATCGTGTGGCGGCAGGATGCCCTTTGCCCGTGGAAGGAGAGAGTATTGGATAAAAATATTCTGCTGAGAGCCAATAATTCCCTTAATCATTGTTGTATTTTCTGCTATTCTTTCGTTATTCTTTTGAATTTTGCTGTTATTCACACTGATAGAGAATCCTACGGCAATGATTATTACTGCCGTAATGATCGCGGCGAAGCTGGTAATGCGAAACGACTTTCCATGCTGAAATTTTTTATCGATAACTTTTTGTTTTCGGTTTTTCATCAGGATTTTCCCCTGTTTGTAGTTTAGTAATTTCCACAAAGCATTACATGAGAAGCAACCTTTGTCAAGGGTAAAGAGCCTACCCGTGGCGGTAAAAACGGTAATCTGTTTCTTTTTTCAAACGCTCCAGTTCTTTTTTAAGTCCCGGGAGAAGTTTCTTCCCTGGCGGGGTGGCATAAAGATTTATTTTCTCCTTCGGGTCTTTCTTCAGATCAAATATTTCCCGGGGCCGCTTGTCATTCTGGTACTCAATATACTTATATCTCCCGGTGCGCACAGCGGTAATTCCCGGCAGGGGAATCGGAAAAACAGGAAAGTGTTCATAGAGCCATGACTTCCTTCCCGAAATATTTTTTGATTTCATGATACCTTTCAGTGATCTCCCCTGCATTGATTCCGGTACGGTTGCCCCGATAAGATCAAGAAGCGTCGGCGCGAGATCAATATTCAGGGTCATCTGCCCTGCCCTGCGTCCCGGATCTTTGATAAGCCGGGGATACCTGACCATAAAGGGAATCCGTATCGACTCTTCGTAGGCGAGACGCTTGTCATAGAGACCATGCTCACCGAAAAAATGGCCATTGTCACCAGCATAGACCAGGATTGTATCATTAGTTAAATTTTTCTCATCAAGAGTTCTCAGGATACGTCCCACCTGTTCGTCAACTGAAACAATGGTTTCACAGTAATTGCGGTAAAGAAAATTCATCGGCAGGGGCGCACCGACAAACATATGATTATTCGTATAGGTAATAAAGGTATCTGATTCAGGGGGAAGCTTCAGGTCAACACCATCGTAGAGATGAGCAAGATGCTTCGGGGGCAGAAAGCCGAAATGGGCCGCCTTGTGAGAGAGGTACATGCAGAAGGGCTTTTTTCTTTTTTTACCGATAAACTCAAGGGCAAAATCTGTCAGGTCTTCGGTAATATATTTCCCCGGTCGCGGTGTTTCAACCCCGTCAATGATCAGGGGACAGTTTTTATACACCCCCTGGCCTCCCTCTTTAGTGAAGGTAATAAAATGATCAACACCCCGGAGTTCAGGCAGTTCGCTTCCCGGCATATGCCATTTGCCGATGAAGGCGGTCTCATAGCCCTGCTTTTTCACCAGTTCCATAAAAGTAGTATTTTTATTATCCCAGGGCGTATGATTTGTCACCACACCGTGGCGATGGGCATACTGGCCGGTCAAAAAGCTGGCCCGCGAGGGGCTGCAGAGCGAGGTGGTGCAGAAGCTGTTCTCAAAGAGAATTCCTTCGGCAGCAATACGGTCAAGGTTAGGCGTTTTTATAAATGGATGCTTCATGCAGCTCATGGCATCCCACCGGTGGTCATCGGTCAGAATAAATAGTATGTTAGGAAGTTTACTTCTTCCTGCAAGAACCTTCGGCAGTGATGAGGCGGCCACAAGAGTCAAGGCCGCGCGGCCCGCCTTCTGTAGAAATGTTTTCCGTGTTACCGCTTCAGGTTCAGTGAAGCCTTTTTCTTCCTTCATGCTACTTCTCCTTGAAATCTCCCCCCTAAATCCCCCGGAGGGGGACTTTTTAGGACCTGCTGCATTAACCTATTTTCAGTTAAAGCCCCCCTTCCGGGGGGTCTGGGGGGGGGCTAACTTTTATAAAAACAGGGCACTGTAAATATCCATATAAATATAATAATATGAATGCCCCCCGTTCCAGAGGCCGAGAAATGTGATGACCAGTCCCGTGACAGACATCAGCACGGGCCCCGGAGCGAAAAGCTGTATCGCGTCACGTCCTTCGCGACGGCGCTCCAGATGCCTCATGACCAGTTCAGCACTGCCGATACAGAGAATATTGACTCCGATGCACCCGAGGACAAAGGGATGGAAGAGAAGGAAGAGCAGCTCACTGATGCTGTAGAGACCCGTAAAGTAATAGAGAGTCTTTATTGTCCACAAAAGGGGCGCCGCCATTGCCGCAAGGTATCGTTCAAGGGGCTTTGCGCCGCGGCGGAATGCCATGGGCACCACAAAAATTGGCCCGAGCCATGTTGAGAGAAACATGATGATTACTGATGGATAGAGGATTACCTTTCGTAAAAGGCCGGTTCCGAGGCTGCGGCTCAGGTCGTAGCAGAGACCTGAGAGGATCATTGCCGTGATGATGATCATGGCGGGGATTATGGCTCGTTTGAAGAGGGGGTTTTCTTCCATGGGTTTTCTCTTTGGGTGTTGGATAAGGGGTTTGTTTTTATTTTGTGAGTATAGGGTATGGGGGGGGGTTGTGTCAACAGGAAGGGATAAAAAAACATCCCCGTGAGGGGATGTTTTTGAAAGAATTACATTATAAAAATTCTAATCACAAGTATAAATTTGACTATCAGGTATTGTTACATCAATTGTTTCAGTTAAATCTTTTTGAATTGTAACAGCAGTTAGTGTTGAACCTGTCCCTAAATCAGCAAATGTCAGATCTTGATACATAAAATATGGAGCTGCAACACTTGAGCAGGGATTACCAAGGCCTCCCGCAAAAGTAGTATCAACATCGATAATGCCAGTTACATAATAATCACCAACTTTAATATTATTTATCACCACTGTTTTGGTTCCACCAGCGGCATCAATCACAGTTTCATATCCTCCATCATAAGGGGGTACCTTAGTCGGATCAACAGCATTGGCTGCATTTTCATAAACTCCTATTAAAAGAATTCCGCCAATAGTTGAATTGTTATTGGTCACATTTAATTGCAAAGAGCCTTTTGGACTACTGCCACCATCGTCACACGACAAGATT
>CAZPEK010000415.1:0-3572 GCA_964585555.1 uncultured Leptospirales bacterium
TTATTATATTCCCGCTGTTATATAAATACAGAGAGCTTGAAGACGATGCAATCAAAAAGCCGATTACCGATTTATTAACTCAATATAATATTCCCATCCGGGGAATTTATTCTTTTAATATGAGTAAAGACACAAAGAAAGCCAACGCCGGTTTTACCGGTATCGGAAAAAGCAAACGGATCATTCTCAGCGATACGCTTATTGAAGACTTCACCGCTGAAGAAATCTCCGTGGTCTTTGCCCATGAAGTGGGACATTATAAACACCGTCACATTCTAAAAAATCTTATTTTCAGTACTGTGATAATCTTTCTATCATTTTACGCATGTGGTCTCGCCTATCAGCACACTATCGCTGCAATGGGTTTTTTAGCGCCTTCAGACCTGGCCGCTATCCCGGTTCTTCTTTTCTTCCTTACTATTTTTGGCCTCTTAATGATGCCTGTCACCAATAAGATCAGCCGCTACTATGAGATTGAGGCCGATACCTTTGCTCTCAATGCCACGGGTGACAAAACTTCCTTTATCACTACCATGGAGCGGCTCGCGGAAATAAACCTCGCTGACCAGGCGCCCCACCCCCTGGTGGAATTTCTTTTCTACAGCCATCCTTCAATCAAGAAACGCATTGACTTTGCGGAGAATTTTTCATTTTTGAGAAAGGAAGAAAAAAATTCTTATTGATTTATCGTTTATACCAGATAAAGTTTTAGAAAAAGATCCTCCTAAAATACAGGGGAAATGTCATATACAAAATACTCGGAACCACTTTATTCGTTGCCCTTTTTTTCAACGGCTGCCTGACAACACAATCAGGATCACTGGTCAGTCCCGGCTGCCCCCAGGCGGTAAAAGGGGGTGACTGTGAAAAGAATGGCTTTGAGATAACCATCTGCAGCAATCATGGCCACCGGGTAAAAGAAGACTTAAGAAAAAACGGGGCGAATGATTACACCCTCAAGGGAGATGCTGACCATGAGCACCTGCTGATAATAAACGGAGGCCACTACTTTAAGCTTGTGAAGGGTCAGGGCATCCAGATAATCAGTGAAGCGGCAAATGGGCATACCCATACCGTTACCATTAATTGTAAAAAATAGTTCTTACGCTCAGAGTTTTCAAGAGTTTCTTTGTCCTAATCAAGAAATTCCTTGAGAAGCTGCACATCTTCTTCACTCCGGACCTCGACGGCCCGGGCGGCAACCTCTGACTTAATCAGGTTTCTCGCCTCAACCAGGTCCTGCATACGGGGCGCATCGTAATCAGGTTAGTTTTATTTAAAAGAGAGGGAAAGGAAGGGTTCAAGCCCCGGTGTGCACCCATTTAACAAGGATTAGACGCATTTTCTTGTTTTCAATAGCTTACCAGCCTAAGGGGAACATTATAACCCATTAATAATATGTGTAATTACAATAAAAAACAACCATCCTGAAACATCACATTTTTGCATGGGCTCAAGATGGTAATATTTGGATTTACTTATTCCTTTATTCTACATCAGTAGAATCGTCATCATTCATTGCAGCTTCAACTTTGTCTTTAGCATCAACTATTGTATTATCTTGAATTGCATATCCGATTTCGTGGTATTAACGCTGCATTGTTTGCATCCAGATGTAATCATTAAAGAAAGTATTGTCATAATCAACAACATGGGGTATAGTTTGTTATTTTTCATGCCAGTCTCTTTTTATATATTGAAAAATTTAAAAACGTGCCCTGTTATGGTAGTACACTTAAAGACTCATTTTTTTCTTTTATAATCTGGATATAGCTTTTTAACACAGTCAGGGCATAACCCATGACTGAAGTCTGCTTCTGAATGCTCTTTGATATATGTTTCTATTTGTTTCCAGTATCCTTTATCATCTCGAATTTTTTTACAAGATGCACATATTGGAATTATTCCTTTGAGAGTTTTTATTTTTTCTAATGCATCCTGTAGTTCTTCAATCATTTTTTCTCTATCAATCTCAAGCTCTTTTCTTTTGGTAATGTCAACAAATGAAGCCATGCGTCCCACAAGTTGACCTGCATTTGAAAAGACATTAGAAGCTGCCACCTGTACAATTAAGCTGCTATTATTGCTGGTCTGAACAATAAATTCTTCTGTAGTGTCTTTACTGATATCTACAATTTTTAATACATCCGAAAAATCACGGATTTCTTTTGTAGAGAAAAGAAGAGCTGCATTTGTATCCAGTATTTCTTCAAAAGTGTAATCAAACATTTTGCAAAAAGAAGGGTTGGCATATTTTATTATTCCATTCAGATCAGTTATTATTAGCCCTCCTACCGTGGAATTTATTGCATTTAAAACAATATGCAGAATATCCTGAGAATCAACCTGATCTGTTTTCTCTCCCTGGATTAAGGTGGAGATATTGTTTTGATTTTCTTTTGTTTTTATATTATTTTTCTGATGTATCATGAATTCATTACCGCCTGAACTGATCCTTGATTCTATTGTATTAATGTTGGTTTACTAATAATTAATTAACTCCAAAAAGATTAAAATCCAGTTTCATGAATATCAAACAAGTGAATCTAAACTCACTTATATATTTGATGCTGTTTCTATCTTCTCATTACAAACCAAATAGTATCTATATACATAAAAAGAATCAACTAAATTCAGCATTATTTCATCAATTTTAAAACAGCAAAAACCAGTTCCCACATACAGTACACATCATCAATAATTTTCAAACCCATAAACATAAAAAGACCACCCCGTCTTACTTCCGGTTAAAATCCACGGCGTCATACACAATCAACCCGAAAACAACCGTCCACCCTACAGCATGAAACATGACAATGCCCACAGGATCAAGAATATCATTGAGGGTATTTAAAACAGCGCTGATAAGAAACACGGTACTCAAAAGCATCATGATTCCAAGCATATGGGTTATCCAGTACAGCAGGGGTGTTGTCGCATCTTTATATCCATAGGATGTCCAGAGCTGCGTTAAGGTTGCCCAGATAATCGGAATGGCCACAAAAAACAGCAGCCAGTTATTCTCACCGGGCAGTTTATAATCGAGAACAAATTCAAAAAGAACAACACCGACAACAAAAATGGCAATGTCCCTCAAAAAAATAAGGTTAGTCATGACTTCCTTCCTCAACTATTTACCAAACCAGCCAAGGGGCTCCGGTTTAAAATTTTGAAAAATATGTTTAGCCTCGGTATACTCTTCGAGGCCTATTTTTCCCAGCTCACGGCCGAAACCTGACTGCTTAAACCCTCCCCAGGGCGCCTGGGTAAAGTAGACATTAAAATCATTAACCCACACTGTGCCAAACCTGAGGGCCCTGGAAACCCTCCCGATACGCCCCGAATCACTGGTCCAGAATCCTGCAGAGAGTCCGTAAATTGTATCATTTGCCCGGGCAATAACCTCTTCTTCTGATTCAAAAGTTTCTATAGTAATCACCGGTCCAAAAACTTCTTCCTGGACAATACGCATATCATTTGTGCAGCCGGTAAAAAGTGTGGGGAGGAAGAAAAAGCCCTGCTTAAGCTTCGGATCATCGGGACGCCCGCCCCCGAGAACCAGCTGGGCGCCT
>CAZPEK010000416.1:0-3545 GCA_964585555.1 uncultured Leptospirales bacterium
AAAATACCTTTCTGGTGGGTTTTGCCTGCTTGATGCAGCGATGAAACGTACGAACAGTTGCTGATAACAGCTTCATGGTCAGGCCTGGAAAGAGATTTTGTTGATCTTGGAAATCTTTATTCAATTGATAAGGAAGATTTTCTTATCGCCGCTCTCTTCCAGATACTTAAGGCACTTGGCAATCCCTTTAAGTCAATTATCAAGCTGGGGCTACTTGAACGGTATATCTCTGATATCGACAAAAATCCCTTTATCAGCAACCAGATTAAGGAAGATGTCCAGAAGGGGAAACTTGCACCGGAGAATATTGATGCCTATATTGTCATGTTCAACCATGTCTTTGAGTATTACAATGGTGTGCTTGATGACATGACAGCCGCAAATCTGATTAAAACATGCTTTTATCTTAAGATAAATCCAATGCTCTCAGAGACTGCACCGGGCACTGTTACAGATGGTATCCCGGACCGTCTTGCTATTATGAAAAAGCTTACAGAAAGCTGGAGATGGGATTCCGATACTATAAAACGGATTGATCATTTTGACAGCTGGGAAATAGATGCTTCGACCCGCCTGTTGAATAATATGAAAAAGTTTCTTCTAAAAGGGTACAAGAGAATTCTAGGCAGCATTGATTCAAGTGTTGCTGCGAGCCGAATACATCATGATACCCTGAAAAGTATTTCAAGGAAGATTTTTTCTCACTTTTCTCCCGAACCGATGAAAATTGATAACTCCTTGAGTCTTAAGGTTTTTCATCCTGAAAAGCTTCTTTTTATCGAATTTATTAAAGACCATGACGGCAGGGAATTCTGGATTCTTGGGAAAAAAACTATTTTAGAATCTAAAACAAGCAGCACGATCATTTACAAGGCAGGAGCCCTGTTAAACCTTATCGTCTGGACGAGTCTTCATGGTCTCTATAAAAAGAATTTTACCAGGCTGAACCTGTCAGCGGGCTATCTGGCAGTCGATACTTCCTTTGTCCAGAACCTGCTTGATGAACTCAATACTAATTTTGCCATTAAAAATATTGAACTCAGTAATGCATATTTTCTTCAGGATGCTTTTCCTGTTTCAGCTTATATAATTATTAATATGCATTCCAGGGATGCCCGAAGAATAAATAACATGTTCTTCTTGTATCATAACAGCTGGGGCGAAACCCGTTTTGAAGAATACGGAAGAGAGACAGATCTTCCTCACCTGCTTACGATATTGATAAACAGTGCCCTGCGAACCGGCAGGGATTTCGAACGGACCTTACGAATTATTTCTTCCTCTCCCTTTAATCTTTCCCAGGATTATAAAAAATTGAAGGTGATGCTTAAAAATATTTTTGATTTTTTTGTCAATGAAGAGGGATATCGTAAAAGACGATACATTACCATGATAGGCAACAACTACTATCTTTTTTCAAATAAAAAAAACCGCAGCAATGTTGTTGCCGGTTACAAGGTATGTGAAACTGAGCTGAAACTTTTGTACAGCATTGCCTATAATCGGGGAGTTGAAATGCTCGTCAAGGCTGATGAGAGCATACCCGAATTAAATCTTATTGACACTATTACCAAAAATTTTCGTGATGATTCAATTCAAATTTATTTCCAAACCGTAAATAAGTATATGTTTTATTACATCTCAGATGAGCGGGGATCAATAATTTACATAAGAAAGGCTGCCGCGGTTCATAATGATTATATGGCCCGGCTTTACAATTTTGCAGAAAAAGCAGTTGAACAGGTTCTTCAGTATAATTCTACATCTTCTCTTGCTCAATCAAAAAAGAAGGTTCGTGTTTACAGCCTGAACCGGGATGCTCAATATAAGTGCACTATCGACGAAATTAACCCGGAACTGGAAAAGTCAATATTTTCCCGCCGTGGATCAATTGTTCCTTTTCAACTTTCTCTTCATATTCTTGAAGATGGAGAGGTGGGGTATCGTTTCACTCTTCCAGATGGGGGATTTTCTGAAATTTATAATAGAACTGAGATAGTAAGCCTTGCGAATGAAATCAAGGTTTTAATGGAAAGTGTCCCGGGATATTCTTTTTTCGTATCAGATGCCTTTGTCGAACATGCTGAAATTCCCCTGTATCGCAACAATACTTCCTTTGCTTTTTCAGAGAAAAACAGATTTGAGCTTATGATTGAAAAGGGGCTTCAAAAACTTTAAAGCTGATTTTTACCCACCTTTACCTCCGGAGTATAGGTTTTTTCTTGACCTTTTTGTATACTATACGTATATATGGTATACATACATGGAGGTATTGTTATGATTCAGTATACACAACACAGGACGGTTCAGAAAATACGGCCTCTTTCATTCAGGAAGCTTCTCCTTGTAATGGTCCTTGCAGGGACTATTCCCTTTACGGCAATTATGCAGTATGTTCAGTATTTGCTTGTTTTTACCGCTCTTATCCTGGTTTTTCAAGCCCTGGTTACCATGGAACCTGAAAAAATCAGCAGGTTTATCTCTTTTTTTATCATTGCTGCACTCTTTAGCTTCGCCCATTCGGTGCTGTCATGGCATTCTGGTGCACAGGGAGACATCAGTTACCCGATACAGTTTCTTATGGGGGAAATGAATATTAATGGAAATAAAGATTTTATGGTAAAATCAAGCTTGATTCTCGGGGTATTTCTCATTGCCCATACCGCCCTGGTTCGGTTCACCGTAAACCTGACAGGTGCAAGCACTGGACTTTTTATGGGAAAACGCATACCTGAAAGGGGAACCGGTATATACAGGGATAGAGAAAAGGGAATTATTCTGCAAAATGATACTATTCAGGACAGAAGAATGTTTCTTCGGGTTGGGCATTATTTTTTATCTAACGGGAGCATCGGCACCATGATATACCGTTCATATCTTGTAATCCTGTTTATGATATGTCTTATGCTGGTGGGAATACTTCTGTATAATGGCCCACATGCCGTGTCGGAGGGCAGCAATTTGATATATCTTTTTGGATCAGCGATACTGCATGTTATCATCGGTATCATACCCTTTACCCTTGTAACTATTGCTACAACCCTGCTTGCCATGCGACTCTCTTTTCGGCACACCGTCCAGGTGTGAAGTGAATAATTATCAGCAGGCAGTGAAGGTGGATCGGTTTTTATTCCTTCACTGCCCTGGTGAAGAGAAAAAACCCTCTCCCCTGAAAAAAAAATATACTTATTGTTCTTTTTGCCTTAGTCTTAATTTTACCTTATTATTACAGGTAACAAGGCAAGGGGGAAAAAATGGCTTCATTCAAAGATTATGAAAAGTATGACGGTATCGGACTGGCCGATCTGGTTAAAAAGAAAAAAGTAAAACCTGCTGAGCTCCTCGAAGCTGCTATTGACCGTATCGATGAACGAAACCCCCGGCTCAACGCGGTCGTTCATACCGCCTTTGACCGGGCCCGGGAAGATCTTGCTGCCGGGCTTTCGAAGGGGACCTTTACTGGTGTTCCCTTTTTGCTCAAGGATCTCCTTGCCGCCTGGAAGGGGGTCCCTCTCAGCAATGGTTCGAAGGCCTACAGAGACTAT
>CAZPEK010000417.1:0-3540 GCA_964585555.1 uncultured Leptospirales bacterium
TCGGACCGACGGGGCCGCGCTGTCCCGGGTCGCCTTTATCCCCTTTGTCGCCTTTGTCACCCCTGGATCCTTCGCGGCCCTGGTCACCCGGGTCGCCTTTTTCTCCTTTGTCGCCCTTATCACCCTTCGGACCGACGGGGCCGCGCTGTCCCGGGTCGCCTTTATCCCCTTTGTCGCCTTTATCACCCCTGGGTCCTTCGCGGCCCTGGTCACCCGGATCACCTTTTTCTCCTTTGTCGCCCCTGTCTCCCTTTGGACCTTCTGGTCCCCGTTCGCCCTGTATGTCTTCAGCAGCAAGACCAGGGGTTCTCAGAAAGAATAAACTTCCTTTCAAAGGAAGAATGATGAAGGCCCCTCCAAGGATCATTGCAAGGGCAGTGAGCCTGACCGGAAGGCTGCCTGTTTTTGAAAATATTTTTGTATTCATTTGTTTTTTAGTTAATTTTACTTATGCTTAGTATCTGGGCTTTTTCCGTTGAGATGTCAAGTGTCATTTTAATTCTCGTGAGGCCATAATTTCGCTTTCATGAGACTTGACACGACGGAGGTTTTCGGATAATACTGTGTCTATCATTGTTGAAGAAAGAGGCGAAATATGAGTAGGGTATATCGAAATTTACCGGTACTTTTGCTGATCCTTTTAACTTCTATCGGTCTTGAGAGTAAAGAATCAAAAGAGGATACTTTTCAAAGGCTTTACCGGGACAATAAAGACTTTCGGGGCCTCGATTTTTCCGGTGTCTCTTTTCGCAGTATGGATCTGCAGGACAGAGATTTTACCGGATGCCGCCTTGAGGGGGCTGATTTTTCCGATGGGAATATATCGGGGGCACGTTTCAATTATGCGCATATGAAAGGGGTCCGGTTTTACCGGGTAAAAGGAAGTTTCTCCCAGTTCAGCGGGGCCATCCTTGATGAGGTTATAGTCAAACAAAGCAACTTTAATCATGCCTGCTTTGAGCAGGCCTCCATGAAGAGGGCGGCAGTTTTTGATTCATTTTTTTCAGATACACGGATGACCAGGACAGATCTTTCTGGCTGCATAATTAATGACTGCAGCTTTGAAAATTCAAACATGCCCCTGGTTAAACTTGAAGGGGGAGAGGTGGCGCGGTGCAATCTTTCCCTTTCTGATCTTTCCGGTGCGGTAGTGACGAGGGCTGAATTTATCGGCTGTAACTTCAGGAGAAGTGATATGTCCCGCCTGTCAGGCGAAAAGATCAGTATGAAGGGCTGCACCCTGTCCCGGGTAACGATGACGGGGTCTGATTTTTCTCATTCTTTTCTGTATAAATGCGATTTTTCTCATTCTTACATGCCGGGAGTAGCTTTTTCCCATGCTTCCATTGATAAGAGTAATTTTGAGATGGTCTGGGCTGTAGGGGCTGGTTTCTCCCAGAGTACTGTCAATTCATCAAATTTAAGTTCTGCCAAGCTGATGGGGGCCCGGATGCAGGGGGCCAGTTTTCTTTTTGTCAAAGCGCCAGGGGCTGACTTAACCGTATCGAAGTTGACAGAAACTCAGCTTGCTGTAATTACCGCCAGGGGTGCCCCCTGGGAGAAGGAACATCTTGATCGTATCATGCATTCCGGGGCCGATCTGAAAGGTCTGCGGTTAAAGGAAGTAAACCTGGAGTCGGCCCGTGTTTTTTCCCGCTGGAAGGAAAGCCCTGAGTTCGAGAAACCCCGGTACCAGGGGGAAATTACCTGGGTTACAGGCAAAAAACCGTAAAGGCTGTTAATTTTTAGTACATTTTTTCCTGAAGGAAGAAACTTCCTTTAATTTAATCTTTTTAGAATAGTCCTCACTGATGGCAAAACTGTATGGCGTTGCCTCGATCATACCGGTCTTTAGCAAAATAGTGCGGTGTCTGCTTGAGTAGAAGTAACCGACTTCTTCTCCCTTGAGACTGTAATATCCAAGTGATGAAAAACGGCCCTGGCCCAGACCTTTCATTGTATGGATTTCCATTTTTCCTTTACTGTTGAACAGTACGGTAATTTTCCATTCTTTGAAGGTACCGGTAAATTTTCTGCACTGTATTTTTTCTGAAGCGCTGACTGCGATGGAGAGTATCAGGCACAGGGCAAGGGATAAAGATATTTTTTTCATGTGAGTCTCCACTTTATTTTATGGAAATATTAATCGATCTTTTAAACCGGGTCTGCTCCCGTTTTTATAAGGGAATAAATATTATTATTTTTCATAGATGTCAACAAAATTGTTGCCTTTTTAACAGGAATAGTACTCACTATTCTTGAACGTATGGTATTCTCTGAATCGGGTATGTGGCCCTCCCCCAGGGGGCCTCACATACCCGATTCAGATTTAATTCTCGTAGAAGAAATGTAAGGAATATAATCAATGAAAAAGCTTCTGGCTCTTCTGACTCTCGGTCTCACGGTGGGAATCTTCGCGGCAGGTGAATCAGCTCCCGTCCCCTGCGGCGCGGTGAACGAAACGGCAATTCGTATTCATCTTCCCCTTAAAGATTTTACCATTGAATCAAAACAGCGGCGCCATGGACTCTGTGAAGTCATTGTCCGGGTAAAGGGCCGTTTGATTCCGATATATGCGGGTGAAAATTTTATGATTGCCGGGGATCTTTACGCCTACCAGAAAAAAATTACCGCTGAGACTATTGAAGCCATAAAGAAAAAAACATTTGCAGCCCATGTGCCGCTTATTGAAAAATCAGTGGCAATAACCTATGAACCGAAGAAAAAATCAGGGCGCACAATATATTTTTTCACAGACCCCCTTTGTCCCTACTGCCACCAGGCGGGTACAGAAATAATGAAACTCGCTGACCGTTACGGTGTTACCCTGAAGGTGCTTTTGTCTTCTGTCCATGGTCAAAAGGGTACAGATAAAAGCGTAGAGGCAGTATGCAGGAAGTTTACCTTTCCCCGGTACAATGATCTGAAGTGGAAGACCAGGGCATCTGAAAAAAAATATCTTTGTCAGCAGGGGAAAGACCTGGTTGCTTCTGCTGAGAAGATTTCTGACAGCCTGGGTATTGAAGGGGTGCCGGCATTTTATGTGGATAACGGATTCTACGTCTCTGGCGGTGATATAAAAAAAATAGAAAAGGAACTGGTCAGGCTTCTCGGGCCTGGTAAAGGGGAGTAGCTCAGCTCCCCTGAGGTCATTTTTTGCTGTTTTCTTTATCCCGGGTTTATCTTAACTTTTTTAATTGTTTTTCCCGGTACTTTTTTGTTACTTGTAATTACATAATTTTCAGTGATATAACGCTAAACGCAGTCCCTTCGGTCCCTTAATTTATTTGTCCCAATAATGTCAGTCCTGAAAAGAGAAGAGTGGGCGGAAAAATATTTCTTTACGTGAAGAACTTCCCATTTTGGAAATATTTTACAGAAAAAGCACAGAAAGGTTTTTTTTCCTTGCGCACTGAATTTTGCTTCTATAGTATATGATTCCTTCTTACGCTTTTGATTTGTTTAGTGTGCTGTTCCCATGAGAGTGGTGAACAAAAAAGAGAGAATGTTTACCTAATTATTTAATAAAAGACAGGCGTG
>CAZPEK010000418.1:0-3526 GCA_964585555.1 uncultured Leptospirales bacterium
GACGCGGATGCTGTCGATATTGCCATTGCACCATACGTTCGGGAATACCTGCGGACTCTTCCTTCAACGGAACGCTCAAGGATATTCCAGATCTCAAGGTATTTTTTCTCACTCTTTCTTATCAAAATTCCAGCCATGGCAAAGGCAAGGGGCACTGATACGGCGGCACAAACCTTTACCAGCAATGAAAAGATATCTTCCTCTCCCCGGCTGTTTTTATAAAGACTGTATATATTTAAAATAAAGATCCCGCTGATTACACCGATGATAATGGCGGTTCGCATCAGCATATCGTCAGAGCGGTACAGATTCTTCTTCCTCATGGTTTTCCCTCAATCGAAAAAAATAAAAAGATACAAAGGCTTTTCTCTACTACCATGCCAGATATGCATAAAAGCATCCATGAATCAAGATTTATTTCAAAGACCTTTTCAGAGAGGGGGAGAGGAAGTAAAGGCAGGTCTTTTTTTGCAGAAACTCCTTCCTTAAAAGAGAATGTGGTGACACCGCCGGCAGCCCGCGCGCTCTTTTGGATGCATTAATTACTGTTTTTAATTTGCTTAAAATACATTATACCTGTCTGGTGGTACCATGAAGCCCTTTGAGTCAACATACATTGAGATAACCAGTTCGTGCAACCGGCAATGCCGCTTCTGTCCCGGCACGTCACGAAAAAAAGAATTCATGACCCCGGATCTCTTTGAACATATTGCCGGGGAACTGGAGAATAAAACCCGCTATATATTTTTTCACGTCATGGGCGAACCCCTCCTTCACCCTGAACTCGATACCCTTCTCGATCTGAGTCACCGGTACAGCCACCGGGTACACATCACCACCAATGGTACGCTCCTGATGGAAAAGCTGCCGGTCCTGAAGAAAGCCCCCGCCCTGCGCCAGGTGAACATTTCCCTTCACTGGCTTAATGAAGTTGAAGACCATGACCGTGCCGTCTCATATATGGAAGACATCCTTACCTTTACCAGGGAGACCCGTGACAGGAAAAATTACTATATTGCCTTCCGTCTCTGGAATATGGATGAAAGGGGCCTCAACCGAAGCAACCGCCTTGCGGCTGAAATGATCGAAAAGGAATTCAATCTCGACTATTCGATCACTGAAACAAAGGCAACCTACAGGGGCCTTCTGCTGGAAAAAAATATTTTTCTGAACCACGACACTTCCTTTCAATGGCCTGACTTAAAAAATTCTGTAAGAGAGGAAGAAAGATTCTGTCTCGCCTTAAAAAAACAGGTTGCCCTTCTCGTTGACGGCACTGTTGTACCCTGCTGCCTTGACAGTGACGGTACGATTGCCCTTGGGAACATAAAAGATCAATCTCTTGAAGAAATTCTTCAAAGCCCCCGGGCCCTGGCTCTCTACAATGGATTTTCAAAAGGTAAGGCTGTTGAAGAACTCTGCAGACACTGCGGGTACAAAAGTCTCTTCAAGGGAAGAAAGTAAATGCACACTGCAGAAAAAATAGTAGAGAAGATTTCAAAAAACATTCCCGGGTTCAGAGAATCTTTTCCTGAAATAATAAGGACACAGCGATCAAGTGACGGGACCGTTAAAATACTTTTTGAATTTCAAGACCGCTCCCGCATCGAATCAGTCATCATGCCCTTTCACCGCAGAGATACCGTATGCCTGTCCACCCAGGTGGGATGCGCCATGGGATGCACCTTTTGCCGAACAGGGAGCGGGGGTTTCTTCCGTCACCTTACGGGCCAGGAAATTGCCGCCCAGTACATGATCTGCTACCAGTGGATAATAGATGACCGAAAAAAAGCTAATATTCCGAAACCGAATATAGTCTTTATGGGAGAGGGAGAAGGACTTCACAACTTTGAAGCATTAAAATCAGCCTGTGAAATATTCCTGAACCGGGAGGGAGTATACCTGGGCCCCCGGCAGATTACCCTTTCAAGCGCCGGATACCTTCCCGGCCTGCAGCGAATGAATGAACTTCCCCCGATAAACTTTGCCCTTTCCCTTCATTCAGCCTTTCATGAAAAACGGCTTCAGCTTATTCCCCTTGAAAGGAAATATCCCCTGGAGGATATCATTCCGGTTTTACAAAAACTTCCTCTCAAAAAAAATCAGTTTATCAACCTTGAGTATCTGCTTATCAAGGGATTTAATGACAGGTCAGAAGATGCTGATGAGCTTTTCAAATTGACCACACGGCTCAGAGCCATTGTCAATATTATTCCATTAAATAGAATTGAAGGGTCGCGATGGGAGGCCCCGGATGAAAAAACCGTCAGTGATTTCAAAGCAATGCTCGTTGCCAGGGATGTTCGGACAATGGTGAGAATTTCACGGGGACAGGACATCGACGCGGCATGCGGACAGCTGAAGGGTTCGTCAGAGTTTTGAGGGCTGATTATCTTTCTGATTAAAAAATCGGTGATACTTGTTTCTCAAAAGAAGAACCGTTTCCGGTGGAACCGTGGTGATAATGTTATGTTCTTCCCGGGGATCACGGCTCAGATCATAGAGTTCTTCATGCTTCGGAAAAGCAGCACTTCCGCCTGCTTTTGTTTTTACAAGATACTTATATATCACATCTCCCTTCCACCGAATCACAGACTTCCAGCCGAGATGATTGCTCGTTTCATGATAACTGAAGCCCTCTGACCGGGCCTTCATAAGAGAATGTCCCTGCCAGCTTGAAGGTTTTTCAAGACCAAGAAGATCAATGGTAGTCGGGGCGATGTCAATCTGTCGTGCGAACCTGACATTCTTCAAAGAGGCGGTTCCCTTTCCATAGACAAACAGGGGAATATTGACTTCTTCCTGGTAAAGGGTCTGGCTGTGACCGTAATGATCATGTTCACCAATGCTGTCACCGTGGTCAGCAACTATCCACAGTATTGAGTTTTCAAGATACCCTTTTTTCTGCATTTCTGAAAATATCTTTTTTATGTACGCATCAGCTTGAAGGATTCCATTATCATGATAGTTTGTCAGGGTTTTTTTCCGGTACCTCCCCTTCACCATGTCTTTGAACCTGCCTTCAGAAAGGGTTGGCTGGTAGCGGGCGAACTGCTTATGACGTTTGCCAATTATATGGACAGACAACAGATGAAAATAAAAAAAGGAAGGGGTTCCCCCATAATCTTCAACCTCCGAAAGAGCCTCAAAAATTATCCTGTCATCATTAATACTGTGTTTTTTTGAAGAGGTTCCATCAAAATAGTAATCAATGCTTTTCCCATAAAAAAACTTCATATCACAATAATTAGTATGATCACCACTCAGGATCATATGTGTTTTATATCCCCCATCTTTTAACAGGTCATGAATGCTGTAATTTTCATATGAAATGCTTTTAAAATTTTTTGATGTTAAAATGCCTAAAATGCCCCCGAAGGATTCTGAAGTAGTAGAAAAAGCGGGCGAAATCTTCACCAGTTTATTTTTCATTAAAAGATCACTTAAAAAAGGTGTGGTTTTTCGATGATAACCGGAACAGGAAAGATTGCCATCTCTCAAGGCATCGACAATAATAAGAATAATG
>CAZPEK010000419.1:0-3510 GCA_964585555.1 uncultured Leptospirales bacterium
GCTTGCTCGATGGTGCGGGATCTCGTCAATCGTCCGATCGGAACTGGTGAGCGCCCTTGAGGCATACCAGCAGGCCCTGAAGATTGAAAAAAACTACCGGGTTCTCCTGAACCTGGGAGTTGAATATTACAATATCAAAAACTACGATGAGGCCCTTTCCTATTTCATGGAATCCCTGAAAATGAAACCCGATTTCATGGAGGCCAATTACTATTCAGGTATGACCCTCTACGCGGTGAAGCAATACAAAGAGGCTGAGGTCTTCCTGGCCCGGGTAGTCAAAGCGGACCGCCGGCACCTGAAGGCAAATTATCTTCTCTCCTATATTTACTACGAATGGAAGGAATATGCAAAAGTCATAAGCTGCCTCGATAACATAAAAGACGTCAGTGACGATAAGATTTTTCTCAATAAATATTATGGATTCTGTTACTACTACATGGGAGATTACAAGAAGGCCGTCTCCTTCCTGCAGGATGCCCTGAAGGCGCAGCCGCAATATAAAAAGTTCAAGGGCTACCTGAAGGGCCTCACCTACGAGAACAAGGTGAAGGAAATCGGAGATGTTGACGCGGCCATAAAAGAGATGGAATCAAAAATGATGGAGGACGAGCCGGTATACTCCGATGTTTCACGGCTCAGCATGCTCTATATCTTCCAGGGTCAGAGCCAGAAGGCGGAAAAGCTTTTGGTAAATTATAAATCCGTGATGGCTTCGTAAATATAAACGGAAGGATCACGGCGCCTGTAAATCGAAGGCACCTTAAACCAAAAGCGCCGTTACAAAACATAAAGGCCGGGTCATGTGACCCGGCCTTTATGTTTAGTGCGCTCATTCAAGAAAGCATACAGCCTACAGCTTTGTCAAATCAAACTTCCAGTAAGGTCCTTCGCGGACGAAATCAAGAGCAGCTCCGGCTTCAAAATGTATCGTTGCCCTGGTTTTGCTTCGGTCGACACCGACAATCTGACTGGTAAGAATGTTCCCCAGAACCTGTTTCGACTCGTTTTTAATATAATAAGCAAGGAAGGTTTCGCTGTTCAGAGAGGCAAGGGTCTCGGGATTTAAACCATAGTAGCGGGCAACATTGTCACGCTGTTTCCCTTCAACAGATTTGAGGGAAGTCACCATCAGGTTTACCTTATCAAGACTCTTCTGTGATAAAAGCGCCTTAAAGGCCTTCGCATCATGGGCGGCAAATGCCTCCCTCATCTGGCGAGCCGACTCTTCAGGAGATATGGGACCTCCAGAGGTACATGCCGTTGCCAGGAGTAGAATAACCGAAGATAGTTTTTTCAGTAACTGCATTGTACGGCTCCTCCCCGAAGGTCTATGACCATGTTGTCAATAAGCCGCGCCGCGCCATAGAAAGCCGCAACAGCAATTACCCCCCGTTTTTCAAATACCTCAAGGGGCTGGAGGGTAGCATAATCCACCGCAGAGATATAATCAATGCTGTCAGGATTTCCTGATTCAATATGAATCTTCATTGCCTCACGGATTTTCTCCCAGGAACGCTCTCCATTCTGGAGCATCTCTTCAGCTTTTTTCAAGGATCCGCTGATCACAACAGCGCGTTTACGCTCATCATCGGTGAGACGCTTGTTTCTCGAACTCATGGCAAGGCCCGATTCTTCACGTATTGTCGGGGCGATTAAAATTTTTATGGGGAAGTTCAAGTCTTCTACCATTTTTTCGATTGATACCGCCTGTTGTACATCCTTCTGGCCAAAGGCGGAGACATCAGGCTGTACAATATTAAAAAGCTTTGCCACCACGGTAAGGACACCGCGAAAATGCCCGGGGCGTGCCGAACCGCAGAGGTGATCAGTCATCTCTTCGATGTCGATAAAGACTTTACGTTCGCCGTACATCTCTTCATTTCCCGGGACAAAGATGAGGTCAACCCCGGCATTCTCGGCCAGTGCGAAATCACGATCAAGATCTACCGGATAGGTATCGAGATCATTCTGGTTATTAAACTGCATCGGATTGACAAAAATACTCATGACCTGGTAATCGCTGTACTTCTGCGTCTCCCTCACCAGGCTCAGGTGTCCCTCGTGAAGAAATCCCATGGTAGGAACAAAGCCTATTTTTTTCCCGGATTTTCTGGCCGTCCCTGTCTTTTCACGGACTTCAGCGATTGTTTTTACAATTTCCATTACAGGCTCCTGTTCAGAACTAAAGGACCAAAACAAAATTTGTTTCAGCACACCTTTTAGTAGATACTAGCATACTACATTAAGAATCTGTCAATAATTTATAATAAGAATCTTAATCGCCTTTCTGTGCTGCAAGTATCATCATATCACCGAGAGCAAATTTCCCTGCCGCAAAATCGGCAGCCCTTTTTCTATATGAACCGGCACTCCCGATACCGCTGCCATAGGTATGGTATGCGGCAACTTCAAATCCTTCCTGTTTCAGAAGACGAAAAATATTTTTTTTGCTGAAAAAACAGAGATGCTCTGGAAAATTATAAAAACGCCACGCCGCTCCCCTGAGACGCTGAAAATTGATTCCCCCGACCCGGCAGGTAGAGAGAATCAGCATGCCGTCATCTGAAAGATCAGAGTACATCTTTCTTAAAAAAAGCTCAGGGTGATGGAGGTGCTCAATAGTTGCCCAGAGGGTAATACAATCAAAAGGTGTGTCATAGCTTTGTTCGAGATAACTTCCCCGTAAGACCGAAAGCCCTGCTGCCTCTGCCGCTTCGATGCATGGCCCGGAAACATCGATACCCGAGGCATCCCAGCCGCGGTTACCCATCATTGCAACAAAATATCCCGCTGCGCATCCCACATCAAGGGACCTTTTCTTTTCTCCAAGGCTCTTTTCAAAGTCATAAAACTTTAAATCCCGAAGATTAAGACCATATACCCGCTCGACTTCCTTCCTTACCTCATCACTAAAATAATTATTGTACCCCCGGTCTGTTCGGCTGCTGAAATAGCTGCTTCCGTAATAAGCCCCGATCTCTGACTCATCGGGTCTCGGGTTTACATATTCAAGCCCGCAGTCCCTGCAGCGCACAAGGGTAAAAGATTCCCCCTGGCGTGAGGGCTTATTAAATTTTTTGCGACTCCTGGTGCTGCCGCAGAGAATACAGTTTGTCTCTTCCATCGGTATTTCCCGGTTTCCTTACTTAATCTCTATCTTAATTAACGGCACATTCATAATATTCTTGCAAAATATGGCAATTTTTTTTATAATAATTTTATGTCTCAATGACGAAATAATAGAGGAACCCTGAATGCCGGTAGAACAGTCACGCAAAATTCTTTTAATTTCAAATAATAAAGAAAAATCTGATTCATTAAAAGCAATACTTGCCTTAAATAACCTTACTGTCGCGGACAACCACTCACTGCTCCATAATATTCCAGACCTTAAGGCAGAAATGCAGAAGGCCTCAAGCACTACTTTTCTCAGGACAGAACTCCTGAGATTTATCCGTGAGACAGGATTCCCCTCGTTCATTGCCCTTGATTTTCGCATCGACTCGG
>CAZPEK010000420.1:0-3507 GCA_964585555.1 uncultured Leptospirales bacterium
ATAGTCTCAACAACCACTAAAAGATCAAGGTGCTGTGCTGCGTCAATAATAGCCTGGGGATTTGGAACCGAGTAGGGAAGATTCGTACCATAAACGAGCCACATCTTAATCAGTGAATCTTTAATATTCTTATCATAGCCACCGGGTACTGATGCCTCAATGATGCTCTGAAGAGGCGTACTGGTTGCGAGGGGAAACTGCTCCTTGTAATTAATGGCATGCTTTGAAGGATGCCTGCCGTGATGCGCCCCGCTGAAAGGAGGAACCGTTATCCGGTCACCAAGAAAAATTCCCGTTTCCCGTCCCCATGCCCCGAGAAGAGCATTAATGATTGCCATGGAACGGGCACGTTGAGTGTCATCTCCGTACCAGGCAAAACGACGCCCTGGAAAGACTACTGCCTCAGGAATTGCCCGACCCAGTTCACGGGCCGATGCCCGGATATCCTTCGCGGCAATTCCCGTATAGGGAGAGGCCCACTCAGGGGTCATCTCCTTAACATGATCTTTTAAGGCTTCAAATCCGTAGGTATATTTCTGTACAAATTCTTTATCATAGAGATCTTCATAAATCAACACATGAATCCATGCCAGTATAAGAGCCATATCGGTTCCCGGTTTTATCGGCAGCCAGTATTTTGCCTTGCCTGCGGCAGTTGAAAAGCGAGGATCCACAACAATGTTTCGGGCCCCCTTATCAAGCCCCTGGGTGAAATCCTGAACCGTGGTGTTATGCATATTCTCACCAAGATGACCGCCGAAAAAAGCAACAACCTTTGCCTTATCAAGGGCAATCCGCTCAAGTCCCCCGGGATCAACACCATAGGTAAGACGCCAGCCCACATCACGGGCACCGCGGCACTGACCGTATGACGGATGGCCCTCTGTAGCAGAACCAAGGGCATGCCAGAGTTTAACAAAGGGCGCCGCTCCCTTGCCGTGCTTCATCAGGGCCAGAGCCTGAGGGCCGTGCTTTTTCTTAATAGCAAGCATCTTCTCGGCCATGTAATCAAGGGCTTCATCCCATGAGACTGACTTAAAACGCTGAATACCAAGAAATGATGTACGCAGCAGGGGAGTCTTCAAACGGTCAGGATCATAAAGCTGTCCAAGACCCGCAGTTCCACGGGGACAGAGCATACCCCGGGAAAGAGGGTGCGCCGGATTGCCTTCAATCTTCGTGGCAACCCCATCCTTTACAGTTACATTAATCCCGCAGCCGAAAAAACAGACATCACAGTACGAGTGAATGATCTTCTCACCACTCTCATTCTTTAATTTATCTCCGGCAGCAAAAGCGGCTGTTCCAATCTTATCCCAGTTACCGGCGACAAGAGAGGCGGCACTGAGTCCGACAGCTCCCTTAACAACTGTTTCCTGAGAAATTTTTATAAATTTCCTTCTCGTGACTTTTTTCATTCCTTCACCCCGTTAGTGTGAATTCCACCGGACGCCATCATCAGCATCCCTCTTCTTCCTTTGCACCGGTATTTCCCGATGCTCCGCCTGACCGTGAAGTGCCGAGGCTCTTCTGCTGAACTTTCTTTGTTTCAACAGGTGCCGTAAGGCGTTTTATAATTTTAGGTGTAAGGTGGAAATCTTCAAAGAGGAGGCCCCCCTTACCGTCAGGTTTAATTGTTCCATACATGTAATATGACTCAACACCCTCTTTTTTCAAAATATCCCGTGCCAGGCGTGCCCGCACACCAGATGTACAGAAAAGATAATATACCTTTTTCTTGTCAAGCTTGTCTGCCTGCTTTTTCAATGTATCAAAAGGGATATTTTCCGCACCAAGGGCCACCATGCCCTTATAAACTGCAACCTCATCATTTCGGCGAATATCAAGATACGCGACATGTCCCGGCTTCGGTTCACAGACTACACGAAACATCTCTTCTGCAGAAAGTTCACCTGGTCCCTTTTTATGACTGTAGGCAATCCGGTCCACCAAGGCATCCCTGGTAATCCTGCCGATAGCTTTATAGGCTTCCCAGCCCCCTGCAATTACGGTGACATTCCGGTAACCCCAGGACGCAATAATATTTGCAATCTTAATCGCCTCAGGTTCAAGCTCTCTGCTGCCGTAGACAATTATCGGAGCCCGTTCACGGTCACTTCGGGTATCTGGAAGCTGTTCTTTTAATTTTTTAAGGGAAATTTTAGCCAGTGACAGGGCACCGGGGATATGGCCGACATGAGCCGCCTCGCGAATATCAATAAGAATATAGGGCTTTCTTTCCTTCACATAGGCATCTACCAGGTCGGGTTGAATAAAACCGGCATTCCCCTTCTGAGACCAGTCAGGATAGCCGGCATGGTAAACCCGAACATTTTTATATCCTGCTTTCACCGCCAGAGATGCTCCGCTCGGGGCCATACGGCAGTGATATCCATTGCAATAGAAGACCAGTAGGGATTTTTTATCAGATGGAAGTTTATCCAGTCCATCGCCGGATTCCAGTTCCGCCAGGGATATATTGATCGATCCGGGAATAGAGCCCTTCTTCCATTCAATTTCAGGACGGCTGTCGACAATAACCAGTTTCTTATTAGAGGAAGGAACATTTTTCATGATCTTTTTCAGTTCCTTAAAATCGATCAGCATCTTTTCAGCAACCTTTACGCTTGATAGAACAGATATTTTTTTCGCAAAGGTCTGCTTGCCCTTCACACCATAGTCAATACTGACGCAAAGTCCCTGTTTATTTTTAAGACCGTTTATATTCTCAATACCGTCATACCAGCCCCATTCAGTATTTTCATTGAAGGTAACAGTATACTTCTGGGGATAGACCGAAAAGGTGATATAGCGCGCCTTTTCATCAACACTAAGAAATTTAGCAATATAGC
This sequence comes from uncultured Leptospirales bacterium, assembly GCA_964585555.1. Lineage (GTDB taxonomy): Bacteria > Spirochaetota > UBA4802 > UBA4802 > UBA5550 > CAZHNW01. The sequence continues at coordinate 2,853 of CAZPEK010000420.1, forward strand.
GGCCAGGTTTTGCTTCACTTTCATTGCCGATGACACAATTCATGTCATTAAAGGCCGGATCTGGTTTATCCTGACTGCATGCAGACAGGAAGGCAAGACCGGCTGTGAGAATTAAGATTAGGTAACTTCTTTTCACCTTCACGGCAGACCCCTCGCATCATTGATTATTCAACTATTTAATAAACAGTTAAAACTCAGAACGAACACTCATTCTAGTCAATTAAAAATTTTAAATTCCGACTTTTTTATTTAAAAAAATGAAAATATATAGACAAATTTCTATAAAATAATCATAAAATGCACTGTATTAAAATAATACTGGTTTGGTTTAGAATAATAATTCTAATTCCACCAACAGGAAATGCCATGATACCGACCTTTTCCCTTATCGGAAGATCAAACTCAGGAAAAACTACCCTTATTGAAAAACTGGTACATCATTTCAAGGATCAGGGCTACCAGGTTGCCGTGATAAAACATACGCATCACGATTTTTCCTTTGATAAAAAAGGCAAAGATTCATATCGCCACCGTGAAGCTGGTGCAGATGCCGTTATAATTACTAATGATCATAAAATCGGCATGACTGCTAATCTCCCTGAGGCTCTGACCCCCATGGAAGCAGGAAAAGCCTTTCTTCCTTCTCATATCAATC
>CAZPEK010000421.1:0-3502 GCA_964585555.1 uncultured Leptospirales bacterium
CAGGGGTTAGTGCGCGTCTGGCAGGATTCGAACCTGCGACCTACGGATTCGTAGTCCGGCACTCTATCCAGCTGAGCTACAGACGCATTTTATATATCAACTCTGTTAAAATACCGGGATACCACGGGAAAGCTTATCTGTTTCTCTTTCTGCTGCAGTACGGTTCCGGCGATACAGAGGCTGAAATACACGATTTGAGCCAAATAAATCAAAATGGTAAGGATTAGTTTCATGATCCATGAACTTTCAGGGAAAATGGTTTTGATAAATGAAAGTCCGGTGAGCACCAGGGTAAAGAAAGCTGCGGTAATAAAAGCCTGTTTCACATGAAAGCGGATGTTCTCATTTTCAGGCCATATGGCCATGGAAAACATCCATCCGAAAAAGGGGAAATAAGTGAGTGTTGTCAGCTTTTCTTTCATGGTTTAATTATTCGGAGAGGGAGGGATTCGAACCCTCGGTACCGAAACGATACAATTGCTTAGCAGGCAACCCCCTTCGGCCTCTCGGGCACCTCTCCTTGGCAAAAGGGTACAGAAAAACTGTACCCGTTATGCTTGTTAAAATAATGCGGAGAATGGGGGATTCGAACCCCCGGGGCTATTAACCCAACGGTTTTCAAGACCGCCTCCATCGACCACTCGGACAACTCTCCGTGAGCAAACCTATAGATTTGCCGATTCTTGTCAAATAATTTTTTAAGAACTGACGATTTCGGTGCCAATTCCCGCATCAGTGAATATTTCAAGAAGTACCGCATGCTCAACCCGGCCGTCGATGATATGGGTTTTATGTACCCCTGATTTGAGGGCATCAAGGCAGCAGTTAACCTTTGGTATCATTCCCCCTGAGATTATATCATCTTTTATCAGTTTTGGGACTTCTTTATCTGTCAGGGTCGAGGCGAGCGTATCGTCTACCTTTACACCCTCAACATCGGTGAGGAGGATGAATTTTTCAGCCTTCAGGGCCCCGGCAATCTTTCCTGCAGCGATATCGGCGTTAATATTAAAGGTTTCTCCCCCCTCATCGACGCCGATAGGGGCAATAACCGGTATAAAGAGGTCCCGGTCAAGGGTTTCGAGAATTGCAGGATTTATTTTTTTTACCGTACCGACCTGGCCAAGGTCAATTTTTTTGCCCTTTTCTTCATGGAAGATTTTTTCAGCGATAATGAGGTTGCCGTCTTTTCCTGAAAGGCCGACGGCCCGGCCGCCGACACGATTGATATTATTGACGATTTCCTTGTTTACCTTGCCCACCAGCACCATTTCGACGTATTCCATGGTTTCATGGTCAGTGATACGCATACCCCCGGCAAAGTCGCTTTTTTTGCCCACCTGGTCTAAAAGCTGGCCAATCTGGGGACCGCCGCCATGAACAATGATCGGGTTAATTCCCACCAGTTTCAGGAGTACCATGTCCCGGGCAAAGGAGCGGCGCAGCTCATCTTTTTCCATGGCATGGCCGCCGTACTTGATGATGATGGTTTTTCCTGAGAATTCCTGGATGTAGGGAAAGGATTCTGTGAGTGTGTTGACTTTTTCGATGTATTTTTTCATGGCTGTCCCGTTTGTTTAATATTGAAGGTAACCAGTACCGGGGCGGTGCTGGCAGTCAATTGCTTTTTGGGATATATGAAGATTGTAAACTTTCAGAACGGGCCTGTCAAGCACTGTCGGCAGTGTTGTCAGGTTTTCTTATTGCCATTGGTTCTTCCTGCTGGTAAAATATGGTAAAGGAAGTCAGGGCCTTTGACTTCCTTCACAAAAAAAGGAGTGTATTGTCATGAGGAGAGTTTTTGCCGCATTAGTACTGTTTTTGCTTTTTATTTCATCGAGTCTTTCTGCGGGGGTTCCCCTGGGGGTTCTTCCCTTTAAGGGAGACAGGGCAGTGAAACAAGTAGAAGGTTCAATTAAAGAGATCCTGGTTAAGGCCGGGGGCGTGACCGTGCTTGCTGACAGCGCCATGAAGGAAATTGTCAAACGCCATGAAGCAGCTCAGCGCCATGATATATCAAAACTGAAGGTAGCCGAGTACCTTCTCGAAGGAACCATCGAAGGGAAGTCACTGCGTCTCAAGGTAATAGATGTCAACACCGGAGCACTGGTCTTTAATCAGGCCGTTGCGGTAGAGGGAAGGGCATATTCAATAACTGCCGCGGCGCGGAAGATACGGCAGGCGGTCATTCTTCATGCTTCATCAAAGAAACGGGAAGTTCCTGAGGATGTTTCCCCTTACATGGATTACCTTAAGGAGTTTACCCGGTCCCTTTCCAGGGGAGATGCGGCAAGTTACCCGTATCTTGTTTTTTATTACGGGGGGAAGTATGAGCGCCCCCATCAGAAGAACCCTCAACTGGTTGAGACTGCCTCAAGGTTTCTCAAGGTCGTGCGTCCCAGCCTGGTACGCTCCCGCCTGGTTTTTGTTGATGTTAAGAGCAAGGCCCCCTGGGCATATATCAGTGTTGTGGCTGTCAAACTGGGGAAAAAGACCATGCATCGTTTTGGGATTATAGAACTTCCCGACGGGGCTATTGGAATCAGTATATACGAACCTGATATGTAAGGCGTTGAGTGTGCCGGAGGCTCAGAGCCTTTGATCTTTTAAAAGTGTTATAGTATTAATGAATGTGAATAAAAACAGGTGAATCTGTAATTTATTAATTGATATGTCAGTCAATCGGGTGGGGTAATGAAAAAGTCAGCAGTATTTTTGATTTTTATTAGTGCATTCTTAATGTTAACCGGATGCTCTGAGCAGGGTGATGTTATATCACTCGCTGGTGAGTGGGAATACCGTAAGGATTTCAAAAAAACCTGGCTCTCAGGTGAAGGCCCCGGGGTTTGGCAGAGAGCTAAAGTGCCGGTTTTCATCAAAGACATTCCAGAACTTGAGGGATACCGGGGACTCCTTACCTTTAGAAAGGCTCTTCCCCGGGAAATCGCCCTAGGCTTCAGGGCGGGAAAAGGCTATGCCCTCAACTCCGGGGCCGTGACCAGCGCAGGGGATATTTATTTTAACAATAAGCTTCTCGGGTCTGTCGGTTCCATTGAGCCCTTTCATCACAGCAATGATGCATGGCTGGTGAAAAGTCTACCGGCTGGGAGCTTTAAACCGGATGGAGATAATTATATCTATATTGTGCTTCTGGTAACCGAGGCTATTGGTGAGGCGGGTGTTAAGGGCCCCGGTATTTTTATTGGTAATGTCGATTCTGTACTGGAGAAATACTACTCTGATGCAATTATTGATTTTATCTTAATCGGTATATATTTCTTTGTGGGATTTTATCATCTCATTCTCGGAGTGAGGCGTCTTAGTGAGAAGCACTATCTTTATTTTGGTATTTTTTCTGTTTTGATTTCAATGTTTTTAGTCTCCAATATGGACGGCCGGGGGCTGGTATTTGATAATACATCTGATGTGCTTTACTTCTGGCTCGACAAGGGGTCGTTGATTCTAATGGTTCCCTTTTTCACCTTTTTTATCTCACAGCTTT
>CAZPEK010000422.1:0-3493 GCA_964585555.1 uncultured Leptospirales bacterium
GTACGGTTTTTTTAGAAGGAGTCTTTTTTACACTCTTTTTAACGCTTTTCTTTTTTACAACTTTTTTCTTAACAGCTTTTTTAGCCGGTGCTTTCTTTTTAGCGGTTTTCTTTGCTGTAGTTTTTTTCTTTGGTTTCGCTTTTACCGAAGCAGCTTTTTTCTTTTTTGATCCACCAATATGAGCAAGGATCCATTTGGTTACCACGTCGAGAACCTTTTTCTTTTCAGCTGCGACTTCATTCATGGTTTCATGAATCAGTCCCTGGAAAATATGCAGTTCTTTGTCACGGGAAGAAGCTTTTTCATAAACGATTTTACTTCCCTCAGGTGATACAATGGGATCATCGCTGCCGTGAATTAACAGAAGAGGCATGGTAAGCTCCATGGCACGGTTAAGGCATTCTTCTTCTGCCGCCATAAATTCTGAGCCGAAACGGGCGGAAACACGATCATGAACCAGGGGATCATTGTCATAGGCATCAACCACATCCCTGTCACTTGAAAGACCTGCTGAATCGAGTCCGTTTGAGAAAAGAAGCTTAGGGGCAATCTTAGAAAAAATCTTTGAAGCTGCACCGAGGGCTGCAGGTATCGGTGTTGCAGGGATAAGACCCGCTGATGAAAGAATCAATGCATCAAGGTCTGAACCGAACTGGAGAGCGAAACGACATGCGATAACGCCGCCGAGACTGTGTCCCAGCATAACAAAGGGAATATCTCCATCCCAGCCCTTTACCATATTAACGAAATGCTTTAAATCATTCACATAATCGGAAAAAGAATCAATGTGTCCTTTTTTCCCCTTTGACAGACCGTGGCCCCGATGATCAAGGGCATAGATAGAAATATTTTTTTTACCCAGGGCTTCAATTATGTTGCTGTATCTTCCTGAATGCTCCCCAAGACCATGGACAAGTACCAGTGAAGCTTTCGGATTTTCAACAGTCCACTTTTGAAAAAATATTTCGTTTGCACCGGAACCGATAAAGGTTCCCTTTTCATGTTTGTACGATTTCATACACTACTCCTCTAACTATACGTTTTATATATACTCAAGGCACAATAAATAAAACCATTCTGCCTTATTCCGGAAAAAAATCCCGAAAGACGCTGCTTCTGTTAAAATCAATATTTCACTCAATACTACAAAGGACTGATACCATGTCCATTAAAAAACAACTATCGGCACGAAACCCCAGAAATAAGGGGTACTTTTTTTCCATGAAACTTTACGGGGAATCGATCTTTCCCCCCTGACGCGAGATGCCGGTACCGCCGCGCTGAATAAGACTGGGGGTAAAAGTGAACCAGGGAATCAAGATAGTAGCGGGCCTTACAATGAAGCCCCAGTCGTCGAAATCCCCGGTACAGGTCGTAGTAAAGTCGCTCAGCACCGGGGCCGGTCTGTTCCATCGAGTGGGCCGCCGAGAGCATCAATACACCCTGCCGTACATTTCTACGGTAATTTACCAGGTATCTTCCCCGACGGATAAGCCGCGAGTAATCTCCCTTTTCTATTTTAACGGTAAAACCGGTATACATGACCATGCTGTTATTGCCGCACCCGTTGCGAAAGTGAAAACGAATTTGGTGTCCCCCGGGATACAGTTTTTTCCCATAGAGAACCCGGTACAATCCGGGACTGCAGCACCTGGTGGATACCGGAACATCATCAAGGGTGACCTTGAGACTTCGCCCCGCCGGCTTGGGATCAGGGCAGTCGCTCTTAAGGCGGATAAAAATATCAGGATTTTTTACTGTCACCATGTTTTGAAGATACGATGAATTATCAAGAGAGCCCTCAATCTCCACCACCCCTGTCGGCACGCCATGCCTGAAATATCGTGAGAGGGCTTTAAAATACGCTTCAGCTTCACGGATATTGTACTGAAGGTCAGCCAGGCGCCGGGCGTGCCTCTCATCACTGAAAAAGCCCCCTTCGCCGATAACCCCGGGACAGACTTCCCGGGTGCGCCGAAGGATTCGGGTACCGGTCTCCCGGAAAACCGAAAAATCTGAAACGACCTGCCCCTTCCCGTCCATGATGCGTTCCAGTTCACCCTGAAGTATACGGGCAAAATCGTAGCTTGCGGGACGCAGATGGCGGTTTCCCCAGATCAGAACCGATGGATAGTTGACCGCGTCACAGCGCCGGGGAGACCCGTTATGATGGATGCTTACCAGAAAATCAGGTGACGCCTTTTTGACCATGGCAATGCGGGTATCGAGATCCACATCTTTATGTGAACTACGGCTCACGGTAACATGAACGCCGGCTCGAGTCAGCATGTCCCGCAGGATGAGGGCCACCCGCAGGTTTACCGCTTCTTCCGTCACGCCATGGGGCCCCTGGCGGAACCGGTCAGGCTGCGCCTTCACGCCGTGGCCCGGGTCGAGAAATATTTTTCTTTTTGCCAGCCAGGAATGTTTTTCACAGTCGATGGCGCCGCTGTAATCAGGATAGTCATTGAGCCATAACCTTCCTTCATCACAGCCAAAAAACAGCCCGAGGAGTATTACGATTATAATGCTACAATACCTGTATTGGTCCATGGGCTCTTCCTTCAATAAATTGGCGAACATAGGGATTATCCGTCTGTTGAACCTCTTCAGGGGTTCCGGTAAAAATTATTTTCCCCTCGTAAAGCATCGCGACGCGGTCAGCGATACGATACGCTGATTTCATATCATGGGTAACAACCAGGGAGGTGATCCGATACTTGTCGCGCATTTTTAGAATCAGGCGGTCGACAGCCCCCCCGGTAATGGGATCGACCCCGGTGGTCGGCTCATCATAGAGCATAATCTCAGGCCTGATGGCAATGGCCCGGGCAAGGCCAACACGCTTCTGCATTCCACCGGAAAGCTCAGAGGGCTTTTTTCCCTCAATATTTCGAAGCCCCACCTCTTCGAGAAGCTCAGGGACCTGACGGGCAATCTCCTCTTCTGCAATATCCTTGCGGCGCATTCCGAAGGCAATATTATCATAGATATTCATGGAATCAAAAAGGGCTGCCCCCTGGAAGAGGATGCAGTATTTTTCCTGGATTCGGATTCGTTCTTCCTCGCCCGCCTCGGTATAGTTAATGCCGTCGACAAAGATATCTCCAGCGTCAGGCTGAAGGATGCCCACCAGGTGTTTCATCACCACGGACTTGCCGGTACCGGATTTACCGATAATACAGAGAACTTCCCCCTCATAAACCTCAAGGTCAAGGCCCGTGAGAATCACCTTCGGCCCAAAGGCCTTATGAAGATTGCAGATTTCTAATTTCTTCTTTTTTTCCATATATGCAGTGCTGCCCCACAGGCAGTCTCTGTCACTAATTATCTGCTGCCTGAAGAGATAATTAGTGACAGAAAAGGGTGATTTAGTCAAGTATTTTGAGGGAAGACATGATGAAAGTTACAGGTATCCAGGGATGGTGCTTTTCATTGTCTATACTTTCTCAATCTCCACGGGAATAGCGGTTAAATGAGCCATTCCAGAAAT
>CAZPEK010000423.1:0-2871 GCA_964585555.1 uncultured Leptospirales bacterium
GAATCGCCTCGGGCTGGGAGATAACTTCCCCTACAATGATTTTGAGGAAGTTATTGATGACCAGTTGAAGCAGCTTGGTTCAAGCATTGAAGACATCAATAAACAGGGTGGTGTTTTAAAGAAGAAGTACCGCAAACCGAAGATGAAGTTCAAAACACCAACCGGGAAGGTTGAGCTTTATTCAACAAAGCTGAAAGACGCGGGTTTTAATCCCCTCCCTTCGTTTGTTGAGCCGAAGCCTGCTCCTGAAGGATTCTTCAGGCTGATTACCGGAAGGGCTGCACAGCATACATTTTCAAGAACCACGAATAATTCGATGCTTAATGAGTTGTATCCGGAAAACGCCCTCTGGGTCAATCCTGATATCGCCCGACAGTTTGATCTTGATAATGGTGATTATGCTGTTCTGAAAAATCAAAGCGGTATTGTCAGCAGACAGGTTAAGGTAAGAATAACGGACAGGATTCGAAATGACTGTGTATACATGGTTCACGGTTTTGGCAGAAATGACAAGAGGCTTAAAACCGCCTTTGGCCGCGGCGCTGATGATAATGCTCTCCTGTCGGACTATGCAGTTGACCCCATTATGGGGGGAACCGGTTCACAGGTAAACTTCGTGACATTTGTAAAGTGAGGAAATGACCATGGCAAGATACGGGATGAGTATAAATCTGACAACCTGCGTGGCCTGTGACGCCTGCGTCATAGCCTGCAAAATGGAAAACAATGTACCTGACGGGTATGCGAGGGACTGGACCGAAGAGATTGTCCGGGATGAGTATCCAAATCTGAAAGCAGAGCTTTATTCGAGCCGCTGCCAGCACTGCGAAAATGCGCCCTGCGTTTCAGCCTGTCCCACCCAGGCGAGTCATATCGTTAATGGAATCGTCCTGGTGGATAAGGATCTCTGTGTCGGTTGTGAGCACTGCATTTCTGCATGCCCCTACGGCGCCCGGTACCTTCATCCGGATAAATTTGTCGATAAATGTACCTTCTGTAATCATCGGCTTGATACGGGGCGTCTCCCTGCCTGTGTTGAAGTATGTCCGACCCGGTCACTGGTCTTTGGTGATCTTGATGATCCAAAGAGTGATCTTTCGAAGGTCTTGAAGAAACGGGACTACAAAGTGCTTAAACCCCTTAAGGGAACGGTTCCAAAATATTTTCTCATCAAGTCAATAATTAAGAGGGAGGATTTGTCAGATGACACAGAATAAAGAAAACAATAAGTCTGATCACCATGGTACCGGCAGTGTGACTCAGAGTGTCCTTGACAAACCTCTCTGGGAAATTGTTTCAGAAAAAACCATCCAGCGGTATCTGTCAAAGGAAAAGCAGCCCCTTCTCAGTAATCCTTATACGGGGGGGATTATGATTGGTGTACTTCTTTTTACTGCAATACTGATATCTGGAAATGGCCTCGGCGAATCGGGGGGCTTTAAGCGAATCATTGCAGCTATTATGCATTTTGTTGCGCCGGCTCATACGGAGACTCTGCCGGTATTGAAACAGTACCTTGTCTTATCTTCCCATCCCCTTCAAAACTGGTATATTTTAATGCTCATCGGCATTGTTGCCGGAGGGGCTTTTTCAGGCTGGAAGAATCGGCGTCTTAACATGAAAGTGTTACATGGACCGAATACTACAAAGACACGCCGCCTTTTCTTTTCCTTTGTCGGCGGCAGTATCGTGGCAATCGGAGGAAGTCTCGCGGGAGGGTGTCTTGCCAGCCTTACCATATCAGACGCCTCAATGCTCGGAGTTGCCGGGTGGCTTTTTTTCATTCCGGTATTTATAGCAGGCATGGCCGTTGCATACCTGATGAAAAAGGAATGGCTGTAGTTTGAGCCGAGGATAAGGAGGAAGAATAATGTTAGCGCCTTTATATCAACTTGGAAATATTGGAGATGCGGGAGTCATCATTGCAGCACTGGTTATAGGATTCCTGTTTGGATATATGCTTGAGCATGTCGGTTTTGGTGATGCCCGTAATATCGTGGCGGTTTTTTACCTTGAGGACATGAGAATTTTCAGGGTAATGTTTTCAGCTGCTATCACCGCCCTGGTGTTGAATTTTATTGCCTATTATCTTGGTATCCTTGATATCAACCTGGTTCATCTGGTTGAGCTTAATGCGGGAGGCCTCATCCTCGGAGGCCTCATTGTCGGCGGCGGGATTATTCTTGGGGGATACTGCCCCGGGACTGCACTGGTTGCCGCTGCTACCCGAAAGCTTGATGGTTTAGTTTTTATTGCCGGTATCCTGGTGGGACTTTTTATCTATGCCGAAATGTCAGTATTTTTTGGGCCATCACAATCAGCTGGTACCGCTTTAAACCTGAGTGATGTATCCGGTATTCCCTATGGTTTGCTGGTATTTGTAATTGTCATCGGTGCAATTGGCTCCTTCTATCTCTTTAATCTTTTCGAAGGAAAATTGTACGCGGGATACAAGAGCGGCAAGAAATAATGAAGTCTACTGAGAAGGGAGTACTGATATGATTAAAATAAGCGAAACACAGAGTCGATTTGCCTTATCAGTCATGGGGGGCATGCTTGCCCTGATCCTTGGATCCCTGGGGATTATTTTCGGTAATGACCGGGTTGTTAAACCGGACCTGAAGGAATACCAGGAGTATGTCTGGGAAAACAAGGTAAGCAATGAAAAGATGATGGATGTTGTTATAAAAGGGGACAAGAGTTTCAGGTTGACGGGATTTTTCTTTGGAGATTGTATGCTTAAAAGAGGAAAAAACCGACAGTTTATTAAATATTATAAAAAAAGATAAAGAAGAAAATAAAATTGAAGTCGAAGAAATAAATATACCACAATTATTGCAGAATAATAAAAAGTAAGTTTTTGTTTAAAAA
>CAZPEK010000423.1:2881-3477 GCA_964585555.1 uncultured Leptospirales bacterium
TTTCAGAGTGACGGGATTTTTCTTTGGAGACTGTATGCTTAAAAGAGAAAAAAACCGTCACTTTAAATGTTTTAATGCCCATAATCTCAATAACCTTAAATGGGTCAGGACAGAGTTCCCTAACCTGGGGGTTCCTTTAATTGTTTTCAGTGAGACAGCCATGGACAGTATGAAGGTTGCCGCGCTTCTCCGTTATTACGGTTATGATGCCTATATGCTTGACGGGGGCTTTCGAAAGTTTCGCAGCCGGTATATGACGCCTGTTGATTTTTCCGGGCCGAAAAGTGCTGCAGAAATGAAAAAACTGAAAAAGAGAATAATTTTATACCAGTTTCTGAAAGGAAAAGATGACAGGATCGGCAAAAAAGCACTCTATGATATTTCAACCGGTGGTGGAAGGGGAATCCGATCCACTGGTGAAAACAAGAGCTCTGAAGAAGAAGGATGCTGACCCTTTCGGCGGCAATGAAAATATATTTAAACGGGAAGTGTACCATGATGAAAAAGCATAGATGTATACGAATAATTTCCCTGGTTCTGGTTATCGGCGCCTTTGTTTCCTTTACCGCCGCTGGGGTATCTGTTGTAAGGGCGGA
>CAZPEK010000424.1:0-3168 GCA_964585555.1 uncultured Leptospirales bacterium
AAGGAATTAAATAAAGCGAGTTAAAAAAGGCGACATCTTTCCTGAAAAATTTCATTAGGGGAATTATTGAGCAGGCTCTTGATGCGGCTATCCAGCTTTCCTCATCTTCTGAAGAGCTTGCCTCAACCAGTCAGACTTTGTCAACCAACTCCCAGGCCCAGGCTGCATCAGTAGAGGAGGCTACAGCCTCAATTGAGGAAGTCTCCAGTTCAATTGAACAAATTAACATTAATGCAAAGGAACAGGCTGATCTTGCCTCCCTTACCTTTACTGCAATGGAAAATTTGAAAAAGAATAATGAAACGGTTATTAATTATGCCAATGAAGCGTTAAAAACTGCAAAAAATACGACAGAAGAAGCGAAAACAGGTAACTCGCTCATGAAAAATACTGTATTGGGGATGAATAACATCGATTCCAGTACACAAAAAATAGCCGATAACGTTCAGCAGATCAGTGACATATCAGATCAGGTTAACCTGCTTGCCCTTAATGCTTCAATTGAAGCCGCTCGTGCCGGTGAACATGGGAAAGGTTTCGCTGTCGTGGCAGAAGAAATTTCAAAGCTTGCTGATGAAACAGCGTCAAGCGCCCAGAGTATTACTGAACTTGTCAGATCCGGACTTGATGAAGTAAACAGAGGAAGAAAATTTGTTGATACTACCGGTAAGGCATTAGACGCCATTATTCATAATATCGAAGAAACCGAAGTGCTCGTTAATAAAATAACCGAATCCTTTGGTGCACAGAATAAGGCAAGTGAAGAAGTGTTGATGGATACCCGCCGTGTTATGACAATGGCCGAAAATATTAATACAGCTACTTTCGAGCAGATGCAGACAAATCAGGAAATGGCCAAAACTATTGAATTTATCAATCAAAATACTCAGTCTGAAGCTGCCGGTGCTGAGGAGATAGCTTCTTCAGCTGAAGAAATCAGCGCGCAATCAGAATCTCTCAGCCAGCAAATGTCATTTTTTACGGTTGGCTGATTCAGTCTTCATCTTGAAAGAATTTGCTTTAGCTGTTTTTGCCCAAGATGACAGGAACGGGTTACTCTTGTTGATGATTTTAATTATATTGCATTTGACCTTATCCAGCCCCTATGCTATGGTTTTTCAGAACTGATCATGCCAGGGGGAATAAATATGAAAAAACTTTCAAAGTATCTTGGTGAATGGGTAGAGAAAGGGCTCATTTCTGCCGGGCAGGAAGAGCAGATTTTTGCCTATGAAACCGCCAGGGGAAGTGAGCAGAAAACCAAGTGGGTCTTTTACGGTTTTATTATACTCGGTGTGACGGTTATCGGTATTGGCGTTATCTCACTGGTTGCCGCCAACTGGGAAAAGATTCCCCCGTCGGTTAAACTTGCCAATAATTTTTTAATGCTCCTTGCCACGGCCTACGGTGTGTTTCGGATGGATAACCGGGACAATGACATACTCTTTGATGCCATGGCTGCATTTTTTGCCTTTCTCTGTATGGCAAGCATCGGTCTTATCTCCCAGGTGTTTCATACCGGCGGTGAGCTTTACCAGGCTTTGACATTCTGGCTGGTTATTGTTTTGCCGATTACCGTACTTGGCCGGCGGATGTTTCTTCCGTATCTATGGAGCGCCCTGGCGATTGTAACATATTTTAATTATTCTTTTTCCAGGGGATCATACTGGTATCAACTGGATAACGGCTATAGCGATGATGTATTCTTTGCCATCTATCTCCTTCTTCCTTTTTTATTGTTTCTGGCCTCTGTTGTTTTTAAAAAGGTGACTTTTATGGAACGCCACGGGAAGGCCCTGGGTGTTTGGCTTGTTCCCGCTTTTTTTGGTGCTCTTATCGCCATGGATGTTTTTCTTTCGTACAAAAGAATAGATTATTTAAACGGTGCAGCCCAGCCGGTTATTCTGATTGGAATCATCGCTCTCACAGCGCTTTTCTTCGAAGATGAGCTCAGGAAAAAAGAAAAGATAATCATCGGAGTCATAATGGGGCTTCCTCTCGTAATCATTCTGCCCCAGATATTCGGCGAAGCTTTTTTTGCAGGGGGGGTGGGGAAGTTTTTCGGTGCCCTCTTTACGCTTGTTATGCTTTTTCTTTTGGGACTGGTTTTTATTGTCCGGGATAATAAAAAACTCTTTCACCTGGTGACGCTTTTCATGGGCATACGCTTTCTTGTTGTTTATTTTCAGGTTTTTGAAAATCTGGCAACCACAGGATTCGGGCTAATTGTTTCGGGGCTGATAATTATTGGAGTTGCTCTACTCTGGTTTAAAAAACGAGATGATCTGGAAGGCTGGCTCAGGGGGGTACTGAAATGATGAAAAATAAAAAGATTTTGGCGGCACTTCTTTTTCCGATTATCTGTCTGGCTCTTTTGACTGTTTACAAGGGCATCAAGGTTATGAGCGGGCGGGAGCTGGTAGTACCCATTACCGGTTTTGATCCCAGGGATATTCTGTCAGGGCATTATTTGATTTACAGCCTTGATCTTGATCTCGGTTCTGCATGTTCAGAACGTATCAATTATGGAGATACACTGGTTTGTATTGATAAAAAAAGTGACGGTACATTGAAGAATCGGGTTCTCCGGGGCAGTAACATCGATCGCTATCGGGGCGACTGCGATATTATTTTAAGAGGAAGATGTCGGGGCAACAGGTTTACCGCCGGGGTCGAAAAATTCTTTATTCCTGAAGAACATGCACGGAAACTCGACAAGGTTGTCCGGAAGGGAAAGGGAAAACTGGTTCTCAGTGTCGACTATAACGGAAATGCAACGATTCGTGACCTGCTCATCAATGACAAGTCATGGCGTGAATATGTAAATGAGTAAAGCAAACTTTTTCTTTCATGTATATCACTCCCTGCTCCATCTGCTTTGTGATATTTGATGACAGGTCATGTTAAGCGATGCAGTACTTCTTTGAAAATGTCCCCGGCCGCGGTAATGTGCAGGGCAAAGAGTCGCTCTTTCTCTGCCGGGGGTATCGTTACGGACATGGTCATTTCTGTTTCTGAAGGGAGACCTGAAGCGGTAAAGATTACCCTTTTAATTGCAGCTTCGTCGGTGCTGTTTTCTTCGATGAAAGATTCCACTGTTTTACGAAATCCACAATTTTCAGTTCCCATGACCTGGACCATTGTACCTTCTACTGACTGAGAGTCATC
>CAZPEK010000424.1:3178-3460 GCA_964585555.1 uncultured Leptospirales bacterium
GCCCTGTTCATACAGCCACTCCCTGTTTCGTTTTTCTTCTTTTACTGTAAATTCGGGGAAACATTTTGTGGTCAGTTTTTTGAAGAATGAAAATCCGTCGTCACTCTCTGTTTCAATCGACAGTGTTTCAGAAAGTCGTGATCCCGGAGCGGTGAGGTTAAGGGTGAGCTGTTCGGTCCCGGGGTCGAACAGCTCAGGAGCACTTTGAATACTCATGGAAATATTTTCAGGGAGCCCTGTCGGCCAAATGAAAACATGTTCCTCTTCGGGCAGGCCCTCTTC
>CAZPEK010000425.1:0-1839 GCA_964585555.1 uncultured Leptospirales bacterium
AGGACATCGATACAGAAACAGCCTGCCTCGCCTCGGCCCTGCTGAGCAGGGAGGCACTGTACAAGGTAACTGAAATCCTCCAGCCGGAGGATTTTTACCTCAACAAGCACCGGATTATCTTTGAGGCCGTCGTTTCCCTGGAACGAAAAAACACCCCTGTTGACCTTACCACCCTGAAACAGCGCCTTGTTGACCAGAACGAGCTTGAAGATATCGGTGGAGACGCGGCTCTTGCTGAACTCTACCGTTCAGTATCCACCTCGGCAAACGCTGAATACTATGCCCAAAGAATAAAAGAACTGGCGATTCGCCGGCAGCTCATCGAAGTCTCCACAAAATCAATCGAGCAGTGCTTAGATACATCACGGGAAACCGTTGAAGTAATCGATGAAATCGAGTCAAATATTTTCAATGTTACGGAAAAACGTATCATTTCAAACTACAAGGCCATTGATGATGTTCTGAAAGAAACACTGACAGACATCGGCCACTGGTACGAGACGAAAAAAACCGTAACGGGAACACCAACAGGCTACAATGATCTTGATGAACTCTTAACGGGTTTTCACGGCTCTGAGCTTATTGTAATCGCCGCTCGCCCCGGTATGGGAAAAACCGCCTTTGCCCTGAATATCATGAATAATATCGCCTCCATCGCACCGGAAAAAGCGGTACTTTTCTTTTCCCTTGAAATGCCCGCCTCACAGCTCGGGATGCGGCTTCTCTGCATTCAATCCCTGGTGGATTCACAGCGGGTTCGTACCGGTCATATCAGCTCAGAGGAAATGAAACAGCTCTTTGCAGCCGCCTCTCTCCTCGGCAAATCAAATATTTATCTCGATGACACCCCTTCTATTAATATTATGGAAATCCGGGCCAAGGCGCGGCGCCTTCAGCAGAAGGTTCCCGTGGGGCTAATCATTGTCGACTATCTCCAGCTGATAACCAGTCTTTCCCGGGTAGACCGGCACCTGCAGATTGCGGAAATATCCCGGTTTTTAAAGCAGCTTGCCCGGGAACTGGACATCCCGGTCGTTGCCCTCTCCCAGCTTTCACGTGCCGTTGAGCAGCGTACTGACCAGCGCCCCACTCTCTCCGACCTGCGCGAATCAGGAGCGATTGAACAGGATGCTGATGTTGTCATGTTCATCTACCGACATGAAAAAGTTCACAGGGACAGTGAGAAAAAAGGTATTGCCGATATCATCGTCGCCAAACAGCGGAGTGGTCCTATTGATGACATAAGTCTGAAATTCTGGGATAAGTACACCAAGTTTGACAATCTTGACCGGTCACATGAATACGACGAGGCGGTGCCAACCTATGAGTAACGGGGAAGCCGGCCTTCCAATCAAAGTAATGCAGAGCCTCGGGAAGCATGCAATTTTCCTAAAGGACACGATTCGGTGGGCCTTTCGCCCCCCCTTTGATTTCGCCAACACTATCAACCAGATGCTTGAAATAGGCTACAAGTCTATTCCCGTAACAACCATTACCCTCTTTTTTACCGGTATGGTTATGGCTTTCCAGATCGGCCGCGCCATGGATGCCCTCCTGTCAGGATCGAGTATTTTTATCGGCAGCGCGGTAACCATTTCAATGTTCCGGGAACTCTGTCCGGTGCTGACGGGTCTCCTTCTAGCGGGGCGTGTCGGATCATCCATAGCAGCAGAGATCGGCACCATGCAGGTGACCGAGCAGATTGATGCCCTGCGCACCCTCTCTGCCAACCCGATTCAGTATCTTGCAGTACCCCGGTTTCTCGCCTGTCTTGTCATGACGCCGACCCTGACCATTCTTACTGACCTGGTGGGCGTATTCGGTGCCGGCTTTATTGCA
>CAZPEK010000425.1:1852-3435 GCA_964585555.1 uncultured Leptospirales bacterium
GGTCTTAATATCACACCTGAAAAATACGCTGAAAACATAATACACTACGTCACCCTGGCAGACTTTGTCTCAGGGTTGATAAAATCAGTCTTCTTCGGAATCATTATCGCCACCATCTCATGCTACCAGGGTTTCAATACCCGGGGCGGCGCAGAAGGTGTCGGGCGATCAACGATTGCCGCGGTTGTAAATTCTTCAATGGTAATTCTGATTTCAGATTACTTTCTAACCTATCTGCTTACATTTATTAATCTATAAAACAGGACCCCATGAGCAAAGAAAAAAACGCCTTCATCAAACATCTTAAGGATCGCGATATTCAGAAAAAGGTTCTTGATGCCTTTGCAGCGATCGACCAGGAAAACTTTCTTACCGACAACCTGGTAGGGGGGCTTTATTCAGAAAAACCGATTCCCATTGGCTGCGGAGAAACCAGCGACCATCCCTTTGTCCTTGCAAAAATGATCCAGGTCCTTGACCCGAAAAAATCATGGCGAATCCTTGAAGTTGGTACCGGCTCTGGTTACTCGACAGCCATCCTCTCAGGGATGGTGAAGGAAGTTATAACGGTTGAGTATCACCAGAATCTCGCCGAAATGGCCAAAGAAAATCTTATTGAACATGAACATTTCAATGTACGTATATTTGCGGGAGATGCTACAAAAATGCATGACCGCCTGGGTCCCTTTGACGGCATCATAATCCATCCCGCCTGCAGTCACCGGCCCCTGACGCTCCTCTCGATGCTGAAGGAAAACCGCTTTGCCGTTTTTCCCATGGGACCATCATTTCAGCAGCAGATAGTCCGGTATAAGAACAGTCTTCTCAGCGGCGAAGATACCCTGAAGAATTTTACCTTTTACGATTTCTGCTCTGCAGAATCAATCCGGGGAGAGTACGGCTGGAAAGACCAGAACAAAGATTTCTTCGTTGATGAACTTCCCGATGACGAGCGCATTAAAACTATTGATGACAAAGAGGAAGGAAAGGCTAAAGAAAAGAAAGAAAAAAAGGCGAAGAAAAAGGCTGCTAAAAAAAATAAGAAGTAAAAAAAGGCTCCCGCGGGAGCCTTTTTTATCAATCCTCTAAATCCTGAATCACTGCGAGTGAAGGTCCATCAACCGCGTAATTGGTTATACGTACCTGGTCAAGTGAACCGTGGAGATATGAAGAAGTTGTTCCATCATCATAAATCCCTATCCGTAAAGAATCCCCTGTACCGTTTCGCGTACCGGTAAATCCACCAGACATTATAGACAAATTATCAGTAGTACCTGAAGGATCGACATAAAGACTCACTGTAGTGCCGCTGACTGTTGCAGCAACAAAATAATACCCGCCCCCTGAACTGAGGGCATTTGAGTCTGCAGTCAAGGTATACCCTGTCCCTCCATTACCCAGGGTAAGCCCCAGGAATCCATTCTCATCAATAAAAAGACAGAAGTCTGCTGAACCGGCAGCCGCTTCTCCTTTACTTACCAGGGGATATATTTGTGATGCTCCAGGCAGACTGGAAAGACTAACCCATGCAACAACAGAGAAATCACCGGTAAAAGTAGTTACTAATTCCGTAATATCAATAT
>CAZPEK010000426.1:0-307 GCA_964585555.1 uncultured Leptospirales bacterium
GGTGGCGAAACGGTAGCACCGGTACAGTTTCAGGCTGCTTGAGCCGGGGGCTCGTGAAGTTGATGTATACGTGTGCATTCCTGAAACCATGGGGCCTCTTTTGAGACAGCCTCCTTGAGCCCATCTTTTGAAAAATGATACTTTATTTTAGTAGACGAAGTTCTTCGTAAGGGTGAGCATGCAATATCTCAAATTGAAAGTGAGCTGGTACAACAAAAAGATAAAGTCCCCCCCCCCCGGGGGATTGAGGGGGCATCTCCCCGGCACCGGAACCAGGAAGAAATTGAAAGGGCTTGAGAAAAGCATG
>CAZPEK010000426.1:317-3417 GCA_964585555.1 uncultured Leptospirales bacterium
CGACGATCATGGTATGTGCTCTGCTGGTTCTGTTCATGATATTTTCCGTATCAGATGTCATCATTATCGCTAATGATGAATCCGTCAATAATTTATACTAAAATTTCATTGCTTTTTTTAATAGAGAAGGAAGTTTATCTTAATGTAAGCTTGAGGCTCTGAGCCTGTTTGATGAAAATAACATAAAGCAGGATAGTAAAGCATGAAAATCGAAAAGTTTTCCTTTAACGATCTTTACGACCGGTTTAAAGATACCTATGGCACCCAGGGGTGGTGGCCTCTTTATGATATTAAAAAAGAAAAGTCAGTTTATGAAGGAAGACTCCCGCGAAGAAGCGTTGACCGCTTTGAGATTGCTGTCGGCGCGGTATTGACTCAATCTGTTGCCTGGACCAATGTAGAAAAGGCTCTGAGCAGCCTGAAAAAAAACCGTATGCTCCGTCCGGAGGAAATATTATCCGCATCCCATGATGAAGTCGCTTCTTTGATCAGGCCGGCGGGCTACTTTAACCAGAAGACCATTAAGCTCAAAGAACTTGCGGCATGGTTTCTTGATCGAGGAGTGAAAACTTCCTCTCTGGAAAAACTTTCAGGGGATGATTTTAGACATGAGCTTCTCGCCATAAAGGGGATTGGACCTGAAACTGCCGATTCAATTCTTCTCTATGCCTATGATGTAAAGAGCTTTGTTGTCGATGCCTACACAAAGCGGATTCTTTCCCGAATCGGTCTTATCGATGAAAATGCAAAATACGAAGCCGTGCGGCAGTTTTTTCATGATAATTTTAAGGGGGAAAAGGAAGAGTACCGTCAGTATCATGCATTTTTTGTGGTCCATGGAAAAGATTACTGCCGGAAAAAACCCCTTTGCGGGAGTTGCTTTCTGCAAAACCAGTGTATTTTTGCCCGGAGTACCGGCAGGCTCTGAGCCGGATTAATTTTTTTCAGGTGCGCGTCTCCAGGGAATCTTCTTGACCAATTAAATTTTCTGGCACTACACTATATTCTTGATGTATTCTCAGTGACCCCTGTCGGGATTCTGGGATACATTAAATCTGATTGTACGGGACTGGGAAGTATGCCTAAAAATAAATTTACCGATACGGTTCATCGCCAGGAACCTGATTATGACCGCCCTCTCTTTGAACTTCCCCCTGAGAAGAGAGACGTTATGCTTCAGCGCCTGAAACTGATTTATGGTGAAGATCTGGCAGAAGTATATATTCAGGAACTCGAACGGATACTGAAGGTCTACTGCGCCCATAAACCCGATGGGATGTTCGAGCGGGAAGCATCCTTTGAGCCGGAAGAGCGTTTTTCCGAAGAGGATATAATCCTGATTACCTATGGAGATCTCATGGAAGCCGAGGGGCAGGCCTCTCTTGTGACTCTGGGAGAATTCTGTGATACCTATCTTGAAGGCACTATCAATACCCTGCATATACTTCCTTTTTTCCCCTATTCTTCTGACCGGGGATTTTCTATAGTAGATTTTGAAACCGTTGACCCCCGTATCGGAACCTGGGAGGATATTGAAAAGCTTGAAGGACGCTACCAGTTGATGTTTGATGGTGTCATTAACCATATCTCTTCAAAGAGCCGGTGGTTTCAGGAATTTCTCAACGGGAGCCAGTATTACCGGGATTTTTTTATTACCTACAATTCCCCTGAAGAACTATCGGGGAATGAACGGGCCATGATTTTTCGCCCCCGAACTTCAGATATTTTAAGCCGTTTCATGACTATTGACGGTCCGAAGTATGTATGGACAACCTTTTCCCGAGATCAGATCGACCTGAAGTATATGAATCCCAATGTACTGATGCGGGTTATTGATATCCTTCTTCTTTATGTTCGTCACGGTGCTGATATTATCCGCCTTGACGCGGTGACTTACCTCTGGTCCCAGCCGGGAACCCGATGTGTACACCTTGAGCAGACCCATGAAATTGTTAAGCTCTTCAGGGATATTTTAAATACCGTGGCACCCGGTGTTGCCATCATTACTGAAACCAAC
The DNA here is from genome assembly GCA_964585555.1 of uncultured Leptospirales bacterium. GTDB lineage: Bacteria > Spirochaetota > UBA4802 > UBA4802 > UBA5550 > CAZHNW01. Next base: position 2,335 of record CAZPEK010000426.1, read on the forward strand.
GTGCCTCACTGTGAGAATATATCATATTTCGGCAACGGCTCTGACGAAGCGCAGATGGTCTACAACTTCGCCCTGCCGCCCCTGGTGCTTCACAGCTTTTATTCGGAAAGTGCAGAAGTGCTTTCTCAGTGGGCCGGGTCTCTTGACACACCTTCAAATATGACGACCTTTTTTAACTTTTTAGACTCCCATGACGGCATCGGCCTCATGGCGGTTGTGGATCTCCTTGAGGTTGAAGATATCGCCGGTATTATAAACCGGGCCCGGAGCCATGGGGGACTTATATCATACAAGAGCGGTGAAAACGGGGAAGATGTCCCCTATGAATTAAATATCACCTGGTACAGCGCTATTAATAATGAGAACAGCGATGAGGATCTTGCCTACCAGGTGAAACGCTTTGTCGCCTCACGGGTCATCGCCATTGTTCTGAAAGGTGTCCCGGGGATTTATCTCCATGGACTGATTGGCAGCCAGAATGATGTTAACGCGGTCCTGGAAGCAAAATCAAACCGGGCAATCAACCGGACTGTAATCAGCAGGCAGGCCCTCGAGGAGGCACTCCAGGATCCCTTTTCTAAAATATCCCGTATCAACCGTGAACTGGGCCGTCTTTTAAACCTGCGGACTAAAATCAGGGCCTTTCATCCCAATGGGCCCCAGAAGGTTCTTTCGGTTCACCCGTCGATTTTTGCCCTTCTTCGGCACACTCCCGAATTAACTGATCCGGTATTGACCCTGACCAATGTTTCAGAAAAGGCTGTGTCTGCAAAAATAGACCTCAAAGATATCGGGACGGAAGTAAGCCACTGGTTTGACCTGGTCAGTCATGTGGAGTGGTTTGCTGAAGAGGGGAGTATTTTTGTGACCATGAATCCCTATGACATTATCTGGCTAACGCCTTATAGTAAGTGAAACTCCCTCCTTTTTTTATTCACTCTTTCGGGGGGCTTAATTACTTTCCCTGACTTAACTGCCTCCGGCGGCTTACTTTTGTAACGGCACAAAAGTAAGCAAAAGGCCGCCCTTCAATCGCCAGGGGGGCTCAACGGGCGAAAGTGCTCATCCTGAGCGCCGCCCTTT
>CAZPEK010000427.1:0-3378 GCA_964585555.1 uncultured Leptospirales bacterium
ATATTTTATCGAAAGACTGGCCCAGGACCTGACGGAAAAACACGGCAAGGGTTTTTCCGCAACCAACCTGAAAAACATGCGCACCTTTTACCGGGAGTACCCAAAAAGTCAACATGTTGACTTTTTGGAATGGAGCAAGGTTGTTCTGCTTCTAACGATAAAAGACAGGAATTTCCGCGAAGAGTTAATTAAAAAGGTGCAGGAAGAAGACCTCTCCCGGATTGAACTGCAAAGCCTGATAGACCTGTACCGCCTGAACAACGGAAAAAAAGGAAAAGCCCGGAAAGAAGAACTCACAATAGAACGGGGAAGCCTCTACCACTATAAAAGAGCTGCTACGGAAAACGACGAAAGCAAAAAAACATTAACCATCGACTGTGGTTTTAACCTATGGCGAATCGTGCCGATAGAAAATGCCCCGAAGCTGAAAAACGAGACCCTCTTTACAACAGAAAAGCGAAAGGGAAAGTATTTCATAAAGGAAGTACTTGAGAACACACAGAAAGAAAAAAGCAGGTTCTTTACCTACAAGGCATGGGTTGAAAGAATCATAGACGGCGACACCCTCTGGCTCACCATAGACCTGGGGTTTGACACCATAGCCCGGCAGAAAATCAGGCTCAGGGGTGTTGATACCCCGGAAATAAATTTTGACGAAGGCAAAAAAGCAAAGGAATTTGTACAGCGGCAGCTGAAGAGCTGCCCCTTTGTCCTCATCAAAACCTATAAAACCGACAAGTACGACCGCTACATCGCCGACCTCTTCTATCTTAAAAATGAAAATAATCTCGAAAAAATGTGCAGCGAAGGAATACTCTTAAACAGTGAAATAATTACCAGGGGATACGGAAGAAGGATTTAAATTCATCCTTTTCCCGGGGGATAGTTTTTAACCCTGAAGGGATAACCGGTGACAGCAGAGTCACTTTTCGTTACGTATACGGAAGGAAGTGTACCCCATCCTTCCCATGCCTTCGGTTTTCTCCGAAATAAAGTTCAGGCTCAGAGCCCCGAAGAAACTCTCCACAGGGAAAAAGTTACATTTTTGTACCAATAACCAGTAACCCAGAGGTATACAGACGGAAGAATAGCCAGGTAACAAAGTTAAAAAGGTCTTTTCCGCAGATTTTGTCCCGTCTCTCGCCATAAAAGAACAAAAATGTAGCATTTTACGTAGCTGGTACATTTTTGTACTTTTAATACCTGAAGCCAGGCACCTTAAAAAAAACCCTGGGGCTCTGAGCCGGCAAAAAGTTTGAACTTCCCCCCCCTAATCATTACACTATCAGTACATCAGCCTTGAAAAATGCTCATTTCGAAACTTTTTCAGCATTAATTTAACAAAATTACTTTTTTTTAGCTTTCCCGTCATTTCTGGCACGGTTCATGCGATATACATGTGCATCAGCAAAAATTGCAAAAAAACCAAAGGAGGACATACAGTGTTACGAAAAAAATTACTCTTTACCGCACTTATGGTTATATCCCTGGCTACGGCTCTCTTCGCAGATGAAGCGGCAGCTGAGGCTATCAAACCAATCAATGTCGTATGGACGCTTCTCGCGGCCTTTCTCGTCTTTTTCATGCAGGCAGGTTTTGCCATGGTTGAAGTCGGTTTCACCCGGGCAAAGAACGCGGGAAACATCATCATGAAAAACCTGATGGATTTCTCTGTGGGCTCAATAGCCTTTTTTGTCATCGGCTTTGGCCTCATGTACGGAGACTCGATTTCAGGTTTTCTCGGGGGAAGTAAGTTCATGCTCTCATCAGCTGACCCTTCCACATCAGCGGGACTCTGGGAATATACCTACTGGCTTTTCCAGGCGGTATTCGCGGCAACCGCGGCAACAATCGTTTCTGGCGGTATGGCAGAAAGGACAAAGTTTACCTCGTACCTTATTTACAGCCTCGTAATTACCGCGGTCATCTACCCGATATCAGGTCACTGGATCTGGGGCGGCGGCTGGCTCTCAAAACTCGGCTTTGTTGACTTTGCCGGCTCTACCGTTGTGCACAGTGTAGGCGGATGGGCAGCCCTCATGGGAGCCCTGGTTCTCGGACCTCGCATCGGAAAATACGCGGCAGACGGAAGCCCCAAGGCGATTCCGGGACACAACATTCCCCTGGCATCCCTGGGTGTTTTCATTCTCTGGTTCGGATGGTTCGGTTTCAACGCCGGAAGTACCGTTGCCGGCGACAACCTTACCATTGGTTTCATCGCCCTGAATACCAACCTGGCAGCAGCAGCAGGTGCTATCATTGCAATGATTACCGTTTGGATCAAATCAGGAAAACCTGATGTATCAATGAGCCTCAACGGCGCCCTGGCGGGACTGGTTGGAATTACCGCGGGCTGCGCTTCTGTTTCACCGACAAGCGCGATAATCATTGGTGCAGTCTCCGGCCTGGTTGTGGTTATCTCAGTTGAGTTTCTTGATTTCAAACTGAAAATTGATGATCCGGTTGGTGCCGTATCAGTTCACGGTGTCGCGGGAGCCCTCGGAACACTTGTCATTGGTCTCTTCGCAGAAGCAAAGTTTGCAGGCGTTGGTGTTAACGGCCTTTGCTACGGCGGCGGTTTCAAGCTTCTCGGTGTACAGGCCCTTGGTGTAGTTGCTGTTCTGTCATGGGTTGTCATAACCATGGGAACCGTTTTTATAATAATCAAGAAGACTGTCGGCTTACGGGTGTCCAAAGAAGAAGAACTCCGGGGACTCGATATAGACGAACATGGAATGGAAGCCTATCCTTCATTTCAGATATTCAACATTCAGTAGGAGGTAACAGATGAAACTGATAATAGCATATGTACAGCCTGAACGTTTAACAGATGTTAAAGAAGCTCTGCAAAAAGCCGATGTAGGCAAAATGTCAGTAACCAACACTCTCGGCTGCGGACAGCAGGGCGGGTACCACGAAACCTACCGGGGTGTTGACATTGATGTTAATCTTTTGAAAAAAGTTCGTTTTGAAATTGCAGTTAATGACGACTTTGAACAGAAGGCAGTAGACGCGATAGTAGAAAGCGCCCGAACCGGCAGCATCGGTGACGGCAAGATATTTGTTGTGGACCTCGGCCGGTGTATACGAATCAGAACCGGTGAAGAGGGCGAAGAGGCAATCGGGTAAGTATTACACCGATGTTAAAAACAGGCTGAAACAGGGGGCCTGGAGAGTCAAAGACTTTACAGGTTCCCTGTTTTAAATATAATGTAACAACAATTAAAAAATTTTAGATTTTATCAAGGAGACAATTATGAAAAACACATTAAAGGTTCTATTAGTTTTAAGTCTTATGCTGACCTCAGCCGCGACAGTTATGGCTGAAGAAAAAAAAGGCATCGGCCTCACCATTGATTTCAGTTACATGAGTGACTA
>CAZPEK010000428.1:0-3353 GCA_964585555.1 uncultured Leptospirales bacterium
CCGGCTTTTTTAATATTCAATACACTATTTATTACAGTTCTGCTACATTTTCAAATTTAATTTTTCCATCAACAGTATCAGACACCTCGTTCGTACTCTCTTCCGTGCTTTCATCTATAGAATCATCATCAGTTGTTTCCTCTTCTTCCGGAGCCATACGGTCTTTAATGCGATAGAGGATTTCACGAGTGCTGGTCTCTTTCCATTTTTTTGCTGTTTCCGCATGACGGCCATGGGGCCAGGTTTTCAGGTAAACCTGAAACTCCCGGGCAGCAAGGTCAAATCTTTTGGTCATGAAATAGCAGTATCCTCTTTTAATTCTCGCGTCTTGATCTTTATGGGTATAGCCATTGCTCAGAGTTCTCCTGAAATATGATGCTGCCTGGGTATATTTTTTCTGGGTAAAATAATTTTCTCCTATCCAGTAAAGAGCGTTTTCCGACTTACTGCTGCCCGGAAAAAACCTGAGAAGACGCTTGAAGAGACTGACTGAGCGGTAGTATGATCCCTTATGATATGCAGATAGGGCGCTGCTGTAAAGCTGCTTGAGATAAGCACTGCGGGTATCTTTTGCGTAATGACTGAAATTTCCATAGTACTTTAAAAAGTACTCGTACATATCAAAGGCTTTTTCATCCTGCCCGGTTCTTTTAAAGGCCCGGGCCTTTCCAAGAATAGCTTCTTCATTGCTGCCATTTTCCTTGAGGGCTATGTGAAACATTCTGAGAGCCTTCCCATACCTTCCCTCTTTCAAATGAGTATGCCCCAGTTCAGTATAAATTCTACTTCTAAAATCACGATTATCTGAGAGGGTAAGCTGACTCAGCAGCTGGTGAACCCCTTCTTCAGTATGATATTTCATTATTTTTAATCGGGCAATCCGAGTCCTTATTTCGCCATTCATTTCTTTCGGTATATATGAACCCTCTTTCAGGATATACATATACTTAAGATAGGCGAGACGATTAAAGCCGAGCTTCTCATAACTCTGGGCAATGAAGTAGAATGCCTCGGTAGCAGCCGGCGTATCAGGGTACCGGGCAATTACCTTTGAAAAAAGATCAATGGCGCTGTTAACTGCCTGCCGGTCACCCCTTTCAAAAATAAGTTTGCCCTCTACCATTAGTTCATTTGCCATTGCCGCCCGGGCACTGGCCCTCGCCTTTGGTCTTTCCACCTGGTAGTAGAAAACAAAAATTCCCAGTCCCAGTGTTATCAATATAAGACCGATAATTAATTCCTTTTTCATGGAACTCTGCTCCCGATATAGTTTTAGCTGCCTTAAAGGCGTGGCAACTCTTCCCTTACTGTTATATAATCAACATAAAACCATAATTTTATTCTACCCGCAATGTTGCGTATTCCAACCAGAAAGCCGCCTCCTGAGGATAAAAAGAAGCAACATCTCTATCAATAAAAATTTTAACGGCTTTACTGTATTTGCCAAGTTCAACATATGAACGGCCTATAAAAAGCCGCCCCAGAGCTTTCTCTTTTTTATTATCGGTTCCCTTAACCGCAGCCTGCAATTCTTTTATTGCATCATGGAACCGATCCTTAAAGAAGGTTCTTTTAATAATCTTTTCAATATTACCAGAAAGGACGGTTTGTTTCTCATGAATGTTATCATTTTTGAATTCATAATCAGGTTCAAAAGAAAAAGGTGTCCGATCATCAATCAGAGTGTCATCAGTATCTACCTCAGGCTTTTTCTTCACAACCTGTTTTTTTTCTTTTTCTGAAGCTGAAACAGGTGTTCTTGTTATATTTATTCCTGAAACAATGGGGGTTGCTTTTTCCCCGTCACTTCCATAGGGGACAATGCCATAATAATGTTTCCCCTCTGGAGGATTCGTATCAATGTACTTCCCCTCGGTAATGTCAACATCCGCTATTACATTGTCGTTGTTAACTCCCCTCATATCCCGTATTATCCTTCGAGTACGATAGAGCCGCATAAACTTATTTCCCGTTTTTCCACTGAAATCCCAGACTACCCTGATACCGGTACTGAATCGGGATGCCCCGATATTTATTATTTTATATGGTTCAGTTTTTGTTTTCTTCGGAAGAGGTTTTGCGTAAACACCTGTTACAATATATGTATCCGAGGGTTTCAGAGTTGTGTCTTCCTTTCCATTCAGATACTTAAATGATACGGAATAAAAATAAGTCCCCCCGCGGGTAATATTCTGATCAATATACTGCCCCTCGTCAGAAAGCTTTGCAATCTTTTCAGCCCTGTTAAGACGCTCCTGGGAATCGAGAACACTGGTACTTCTATAAACGGTGTAGGTATACCCTTTATCTGTTAACTTGTTCCAGCTGACAATGATAACATTATCACCAATCAGTCGCGCCTTGATACCAGAGATACTCTTTATTTTCCCCGCAACTTTTGTCTTTTTAATATCAACTGACTTTGATGTAAAATTGACATTCCTGGCGAGATCAAAATCCTGTTTCTCTGCCCGCTTACTGGCGAGAATTACATAGTAATAATTACCCTCCGGAAGGTTAGAATCAATCCAAACGCCTCTCACCCTTGAAGAAATTACCTTTACAGTCCTTGCAGCAAGTGCACGCTCCCTGGAATCAGGCACCACTGTTGATCTCCCGATAATAAAATCTCCTGTAAACCCGCTTTTAATGTCCCAGGTGAGCAATATGGCATTAGAAATACCTGAAATTTCTTTCGCCTCTATATTATACGCTTCGTATACAGGTGCTCTCTTCTTTTTCTTAACAGACTGCTTCTTTTGGGCAGTATAATCCTCTATAACCGGTTCATCATCATCTAAAAGAAACTGAGATCGAACCATTGAAGGATTCAATAAAAAAGGAAGAGAAATCAGGGCACTTGCCAGGATAATTTTAAAATATTGTATTTTTCGCATAGTAACAGGTTCTACTTCCAGTATTGCTAAATTAATAGTACTTTAAAATACTAAATTTTGCATAAAAAAATAGTAGTTTCTTTATTGTCGACAACAATAAAGCCATTCTAAACAAGAATATCCAACCCTGTACTTAGTTCAGCTAAAGCACCAACGCCCCCACAAACATACGTAAAAACCCTTTTTTTATTTTGTAATACATGAAAAAGACAGTTTTTAGGGGTGTCCATAAATAAGTATCAATTAAACTTGACTAAATTACTGTTTTTTCACTGACTGTGCATTATATAAAAATGTGAATCGACTATGCCTGAATTTGATCTAAAAATACGCAGCCGGGACTTCAACACTCTTGAAGAGTCCATAAGAGCTTATAATCCCGATGGAGACTTTGACATCCTCAGGAGGGCTTATACCTTTGCCGAAGAAGCGCATAAAGACCAGAAGCGCCTGTCC
>CAZPEK010000429.1:0-3342 GCA_964585555.1 uncultured Leptospirales bacterium
ACCGGGCAGATAATCGGTGGCCAGGTACTGAGCGGAGAACCGGTTACTGATAAAATTGATATTATAACCCTTGCGGTTCAGCAAAAACTTACTGCAGAGGATCTTATGGATTTGAGCTATTCATCTCAGCCCTACCAGTCATTTTTTCCCGCAACCAATCTCATTGTTGCCGCTGCCTCTGAAATAGAGAGTAAACGGGAAAAAATTAAAAAGGTCAAAGCAAAGAAGATGCAGGAAATTCCCGCTTAACCCGCTGCAGTGCTTTTATTTCTCAATATTTCTCTTCCCCGGCATTCATGGCAGCCTTAATTAAAGCCTGCCATGGCCTGATTGTCGGGGAAAGTATCTTTAAAAAGTTAAATGGCTATATTCATGCAAACACCCTTTACGTCCTCTCCTGAAAACACTATAAAAAATTTTGTAAAAAAAAAATAAAAGGCTTTTCAGATTACCCCCCTTACGGCACCGTGTCCTCGCCTGCACAGAAAGACAATTTCCGGAGAAAAACCATGACGGTAGCTACTATGGAACGAATCAAAAATATTGCAATCATTGCCCATGTCGACCATGGGAAAACAACCCTCGTTGACGCGATGCTTCGCCAGACTGGTATTTTTCGCGAAAACCAGCAGCTCGAAGATCGAATCATGGATTCAAATGATATTGAGAAGGAACGGGGCATAACGATTTTTTCGAAAAACGCCTCTCTCACCTTTGACGGCCATAAAATTAATATTGTTGATACTCCGGGACACGCTGATTTTGGCGGCGAGGTGCAGCGGATCATGAAGATGGTTGACTCGGTTCTTCTTCTGGTTGACGCCTTTGAAGGCCCGATGCCTCAAACAACCTATGTACTGAAAAAATCCCTTGAACTGGGGCTCAAACCAATTGTGGTTATTAATAAAATTGACCGTCCTAACAGCCGGCCCCATGAAGTACTCGACATGGTTTTTGATCTCTTTGTCCAGCTTAACGCCACTGATGAGCAGCTTGATTTTCCTGTAGTCTATGCCTCAGCAAAAAATGGTTTAGCCCGTTACCAGACTGAAGACACAAATGAAGACATTCTTCCACTTCTTGAGACTATTATCGCCAATGTTTCTTACCCCGAAGGGGATGCTGACCAGCCTTTTCAATTTCTTGCTTCGAATATTGACTATGACACCTACCTTGGACGCATTGCCACGGGACGTATTCACAACGGTCATATTTCCCGGGGGGATGATATTCTGCTTTTAAAAAATGACAAAACAGAAGTGCCGGCACGCATCACTAAAATATTTAATTACAGCGGATTAAAAAGAAAGGAAGTTGAAAGCGCCTCAGCCGGCGACATCGTTTCCATTGCCGGAATTGAGAGCATTGATATCGGAGAGACCCTGGCAGACCGTGAAAATCCCGTAGCCCTTCCTTCAATTGCCATTGATGAGCCGACGCTTTCAGTTAATTTCATGGCCAACACGTCACCCTTTGTCGGGAAGGAAGGAACATACGTAACCTCCACTGCTGTCTGGGAGCGTCTCTTAAAGGAAAAGCAGAATAATGTCAGCATGGTCATTGAGCGAAACGGCAACAGTGAAACCTTTACCGTAAAGGGACGGGGAGAACTTCAAATATCGATACTGATAGAAAACATGCGCCGTGAAGGATACGAGTTCCAGGTTTCCAAACCGGAAGTAATTTTTAAAGAAAAAGAGGGTAAAAAGCTTGAACCTATCGAGCTTGCCATGATCGATGTAGCTGATGAATTTTCCGGCACGGTAATCGAACGGCTTGGAAAACGGAAAGGCGAAATGATCAATATGATACAGGGTACTGACGGGTACACAAGGCTCGAGTTCAAGGTGCCGGCCCGGGGGCTCATCGGTTTCAGGAGTGAATTTCTTACCGAAACAAGGGGTACCGGAATACTTAATCACAGCTTTCTCGAATATGGAGAATATAGAGGTGAAATTCCCCGGCGTACTGTCGGCGTTCTGATACAACTCGAAACCGGCTTATCTGTAGCTTATGCCCTCGATTCACTTCAGGATCGGGGAGAACTTTTCATCGGACCTGCCGTCAATGTGTATGGCGGCATGATAGTAGGAGCCAACAGCCGCGACAGCGACATGGAAGTAAATGTCTGCCGAACGAAGAAACTTTCAAATGTCCGAGCCTCAGGTTCTGATGAAGCGGTACGGTTGATAACACCAAAAAGTTTTTCCCTTGAGCAGGCCCTTGAATTTGTTGATGATGACGAACTCCTTGAGATCACGCCGAAAAGCATACGCATGAGAAAAAAAATTCTCGATAAAATTGAAAGGAAAAGAGCGGGAAAAACATATTAAGACTCAGAGCAGACCAGCGGTCTGCCCTGCTTTACTTACATCTTCGGCCTTCGATCAAACCAGGGGCGCGCTTTTTCCAGCTGCCCCGCAAGCCTGAAGAGCAGCGCTTCATCGCCAAAGGGTGCAATGAACTGCACCCCGAGAGGCATTCCCTGATCACTCCAGTACAGGGGAACAGACATTGCCGGTTGACCGGTAAAATTAGCCAGCTGCGTAAAAGGGGTCCGCTCCAGGGCCTGAAGGGCCATTTCTTCAGCCATACCACTCTTCTTTAAAAGCTTCGCCAGGTTCAATAAATTTATCCCCTTCATACCGATACGCTCATACCCCTTAGGGGCGAGTTCGCCGATCTTTGCCGGTGGGAAGGCCGCGGTGGGAGTAAGATAAAGATCATACTCTTCATGAAAAGAGGCCATTATCCGCGCAGCTTGATCCCACTGTCGAAGGGCGAGAACAAAATCTTCTGCTGTACATGCCTTCCCAAGGAGGCCGAGCATCCAGGTAGTCATTTCAAAATCTGAAGACTTCGGTTTCCTTCCCAGGACCTCACGGCATTGTGCGATATCCCCCGCGACTTCTCCATAATACATGGTGATATATGACCGGGCAAGGGCCCCTTTATCGCAGGAAGGTGTTTTCTCCTCTACATGGTGCCCCAGGCTTTCAAGAAGCTCTGCCGCATCTTCAACTGCGGCAATACACTCAGGATCGACTTTCATTTCTACCGGCGATTCGACAGAAAAAGCAATTTTAAGTTTGCCTGTTTTCGCCTTTACTTCCTTCATGTAGGGACCTTCAGGCATGGCGAGCATGGACCGGCTTCCCCGGTCCATTCCGCAGGTCGAGTCTAAAACCGCGGCACTGTCACGGACTGAACGGGTCAGTACATGTTCAACAACAGCACCCTGCCACGATTCACCATACCGGGGACCGGTTGGGTTTCTTCCCCTGGTTGGTTTCAGGCCGAAGAGGCCGCAGTACCCGGCGGGGATACGTATACTTCCCCCCC
>CAZPEK010000430.1:0-2880 GCA_964585555.1 uncultured Leptospirales bacterium
CTGACATGAATATATTGTCAGATGATCACTCTGTCATGTTTTTTCAATAATTTTTTAATTTTTCTATATGCCGCTTCCGGCTTTCTCCAAAATCTCCAGTCAATCCCTCAGGGAGTTTTCCAGTACACCATAATCCGGGGCCCCTCATGAGGCTGACCCAAAAAAGTTAATTTTACACCCCTGTTCTTCCTGCTTGACAAAAAGCTCATTCCTCCCTTACCCTGAAAACAAGTTTATTTTGAAGGAAGTTAAAAGATGTCCCAATCCCACAGATGGCTCACATTACAGAAGCAGGCAGAAAGCTGTACAGCATGCCGTCTCTCAGGCACCCGAAACCGGGTCGTCTTTGGGGAAGGAAGTTCAAAGACAAAAATCCTCTTCATCGGTGAAGGTCCCGGCAAAAAGGAAGATCTGACAGGACGCCCCTTTATAGGACGGGCCGGCGACATTCTGACCCGGCTCATTGAAAAAGAGATGAAACTCTCCCGTTCAGAAGTATTTATAACCAATATAGTTAAATGCCGGCCCACGGTTGACCTCAAAATGGAAAAAGACCGGGCCCCGGAAAAAGATGAAACAGAAGCCTGCACCCCCTTCCTGTTAAAACAGATAGAGATAATCAAACCGGAGGTCATCATTACCCTTGGAAATCCCGCGACCAGGTTCATTCTTAATACAAAATCAGGCATCACCTCCATACATGGAACCTGGAACCGGTTTCTGGATATCCCGGTGATGCCGGTATATCATCCCAGCTACCTGCTTCGTAACGGGGGAGAAAAATCCCATCTCTACAAAGAAGCGGCAAAGGACCTGAAAAAAGTTGTAAAATTTTTAAACAAATAATCAAACATCATGAACAGATACCAAATAAATAAATTTATTACAGTAACAAATTTAATCATCTCTATTGGAGTGACTTTTCTTTTCACAGCCTGCGGCGGCACAGAAAAAAACGAGGTGACAGTACAAAACTGGCAGGTTCTTTTCAGCCAGGAAAGCTCCCATGAGACAGCACTTCAAAGCAACGGCTGGCAGAAGACTGCACTTCCCCTTATGGTGCGCCCGCCCTACCCGCCGACCCGGGAAATCCGATTCTTCTGGCTCAAGGGGTCTGTCGAAATTACAAATCCTGAAAAATACTATGGCCTTGCCATGGGACGGGTCTATTTCAGCGATGAGACCTTTCTTAATTCACTTCCCCTTGGATCACTTCCCCCTGAAGAGATACATGAAATGCACCGTCCCCGGTACTACCGAATAGCACCGGGAATACTTAAAACAGGCAAAAATGAAATACTCGTGCGCATCGGCACCTATGGTACAGAATACGGGGGAATCCATGACCGGGTACGCCTCATGGAGAAGAAGCCTTTCATCAAAAGCCGCATCTGGCATACCATACTCTTTGTGTACCTCCCCCTGGGGGTTCTGCTGTTTTTTCTCGGGCCGCTGATATTCAGCCTGATACTCATCGCCATGAAAAAAGACATTGCCACAAACCTGATCATGTCCGCCATACTGATTTTCTGGATCATCTATCTCCTGGCGGTCTATTCTCCCTGGTTCCCCGGAAGCTATGACGCACGGATAACTATTCTCTGGAGCGCTGTCTGCTTCATGTCTATTCTCTTTATCCTTTTTATCCAGTCATACTACAAGACCTTTCTCAGCATCCTGAACAACCTTTTGATCCCTGTACTTTTATCATTTGTTATTATCATTATTGTTTTCAATGACTCCACGGCTCAATTCTATCCGGGGAAAGTTCTAGGTGTTGCAACCTTTTTACTTATGATTCCCTCGGGCATATACCTGATGCTTTACCTTCATAAAAAACAGCCCGACTCGACAATTTTTTATTTTCTCTTTCTCGGCTTCGGGCCCATTGTTCTTTTTATCGGCTACGACATAACCAATTACCTTTTTATCGATCATGTACCGCCGATAATGCATGTATATTTTCTTCCTGTTACAGCAGTCCTTTATCTTCTCCTGAGAATCAAAGACCTGATACGAAATGAAATTCGCCTTGAGATACTCTACAATGATCTTTCCCGTACAGTTGAAAAAACCGGGCCACAGGAAAAACAGCTCACCATTACCGCAGAGATGGAAGGAAAGCTCGACAAGGTAATAGATTTTTTAAAAGAAAACTACCGGTCAGCTATTTCACGCGAGGGTCTTGCCCGTGCAGTCGATGTCAGCCCCGACCACATGAGCCGTTCTTTTAAACAGTACACAGGAAGACGAATTCTTGATTTCATAAATGAGCTGCGGATTAAAGAAACAGAAGAACTGCTGAAAAATACAGACAGGAAAATTGTTGATATTGCCTTTGATGTGGGATTCGAAAACCTGGTCTCCTTCACCCGGGTCTTTTACAAAATCAACAAGGTGACACCAAGTAAGTACCGTTCATCAAAAGAGAAACAGAGAGAGAGTTAAAAACCTTTCTCCCTGTTTGTTTTAAAACCCCTTATACAATACTTTCACTTTTCTATGTCCACCGAAACCACGCTTTTACATCGCTTTCGACAGTTTTGATAGTTCTTTTCACATCGAGCGGAACAGTTAGCAAAGGGGTCATTAAATCGATAAGTCCGATCAGCGCGGTTTTCGCCTTCACGGACAGGCGCTCTAAGACTCATGCAGTTCTGGGAACATTCCTGATTACTTCTTTCACATTGACGCACACACGTTGGATTATATTCGGTTGTAGCGCAGGCGGTGCCTAAAACCATTACTGTAATGACTAATAATAAAGTTTTTATTCCAGCCATACCCGGCTCCCTGTAAAAATCAATCATGCCTTCACTTCCTTTTTCAAATATTTTTTTTCCACTTTCAACTTGTTACTTGTTACTTTTATTTTCATGC
>CAZPEK010000430.1:2890-3317 GCA_964585555.1 uncultured Leptospirales bacterium
ATCCAGGTCGGGCACCACCGGTCCCAGCTGTTCGAGCTGCCGGCCGACGCGCTCCTGGCCGAGTCGGCCGACATCGCCGGCGCCGTGGTTTTTATTGTCATGCATCTTTCGATACTTTCCGGGAGAGACTCCGGTAAGCCTTGAGAATACTGTATTGAATGTTGTATTTGAATTAAAGCCGACAGCAAAGCCGACTGAAAGTATGGACCGCTGCCGGTCGTCAAGGAGCAGCGCCTTCGCTTCACGGACCCGGAACTCATTGACAAAGGTAGGAAAATTTTTCTTCAGCTGCTCGTTCAGGATCTGGGAAAGCTGGTGAGGCGTGATGCCCAGGTCATCGGCGAGGCGCGACAGGGTCAGCTCTTCATCGGCAAAGGCCTTTTCTTCCTCCATAATCTCAAAAAGACGCTCTACGATTTCCTTGCAG
>CAZPEK010000431.1:0-2427 GCA_964585555.1 uncultured Leptospirales bacterium
AGGGCCGTGACCGTTACCGGGCCGATGAGCTCCCGGTAACGGATGATCCGCCCAGGATAGGGCTTTTTAAGAACCGGAACTTTTTGCAGCGCCTCGAGACTGCAGGTACGGATATCAATGGGTTCCCGAAAGACAGGTTCGTCGTCTTGAATTTTTCCATATCTGAAAGGAAGAAAACTCGCCGGCTTCTTTCGAACCTGCAGGGTCACGGCGTGACTGCACCCGAGATTCGGATGATACCGAAGGCTGTATGATACCGCCAGGTTCTTGAAAAGAAACACCGCGGCAAAACTTCCCGACGAGGTTTCCCGGGAGTAGCCCCCTTCGAGGGCCAGGTACTTTAAAAGATTTGCTCCCGCGGTAAAGGAAGTTATATATCCCCCGGGTATCCGGCTCACATTGCCGGAAAAATAAAGCCCCTGACGGGGTTTCAGCGTAATGCCGCAGGACCACTGCCCCTCAATGTAACCGGCACCTCCCCGGGTCATGGCATAAACATTTTCAGCAACCCCTCCCAGGGAAAGCCATGAGAGAGGATTAAGAGTACACGAGAGGCCCCCTTCCCAGTAGTTAGCCTGGTCCTTGAAGCCGCCCCCTTCAGCGTCAATGCTGTAGAAACTGCCCCGGCCCCCGAGACAAAGAAAACTTCCTCCCTGAATACTTAAACCAAGGTGCAGGGAATTCTCCCGGTACCCTTCAATGCCGAAGCGGTCCCAGGTCAGGTGGATACCGAAGGGGCCCGCGGGCATCCCGAAAGTTAACCGGGAGGCCTCGAGCTCCTTGAGTCCATAGGGCCGGTCATAGGTAGCGCAGATTAGAGGCGCCGAAACATCGGCACTCCCCGCCTCATGGGAACCCGTCCCTGTAAGGGGTGTATACACGGACCCGAGTATATAGGGAAAGGGCTGCCCCGGTGAAACGGGCCGGTATTCCATCGCCCCGGGTAAAACCATGACCACAGCCGCCAGCAGTAAAATTCTTTTATATATTCTCTGCATCATGACCCGCCTACCGCATAACCACTATATAGAAGACCCGTTCTGCCGAAATGCCGCCGCCCCGGGCAAGGGCTTCGATCTTTCCGATAATCAGGCCATGGGGAAGCTTTCGCAGAACTGAAGCATCAATCATAATCTCCCGACGCCCCGGAGGGAGGTCACGGTAGAGGTCTGAACGGTGCAGCATCATTCCGACAGGAGAGAAGAGACGAAGCCTGATGCTGCATTCTTCACGGCAGAAAACCGGCAATACAAGAGAGCCGTGATCCTTCTTTCTGCAATAAAGACGCTTCGTCTCAAGTTTTATCAGGGCCTTAAGGCCTTCAGGTTTTTTTAAAACATTCTCCCGCCCCGGGGTCTGAAAATGAGTAACGGTAAAATCATCGGCACTTCCCGTATCATCAGAAGAACTTCGGGCAATGCTCATAAAGCTTTCAAGGCCGCTGGTCCCGATATCAATACAGCTCTGCTGAATCCCCTCTTCAACTATATGCCACTGACCCGCGGCACCGGCTTTTTCTATATAACCGGCCATTGTACTATTGGGAGAGCCATCGCGGTTCGAGTAGGCGGCAAAATCAATGATGCCCCCGTTTGCCGGATCGTCATCAGTGTCAATGGCCGCAACACCCTCGGTGTTCCAGAAGGTATTGCTGTAATTGCCGCAGTAGAGATCAAGGTACCCGTTACCATTGGTATCCCCGGTCCGGTCGGTTTCATCCGGCTCGATTCCCGTTACATGAACCACGATAAAGCGGTCATCCCAGGGGGTCTCATCACGGTCGTCACTGCTGATGGTTACCGGCTCTTCAGCGAGAGGTTCATTGCTTCCATAATACATGGTCACATAAAGACCTGATATGTCCATCTGCGCCGGAGCATCACTCCGGTAGACCAGTTCCACCCAGTCGCCATCCGCGCCGGTGGTAAACTCATTGATGAGAAGTCCCGCCCGTACCGGCAGGCATAAAAAAAGAAGTATCAGTGAAAGAAAAATATTCTGTATCATTGTGCACCTCCGTAGAGGTAACGAAAACGGCAGGGGAAAAATGAAAAAAATTTATGTAAAAAGGAAGTTTATATGAGGCGGGAAAGGGGCAGCTCCTGCACTGCCCCTTCAATACTAGTAGTAATACAGCTTATTTCCCCAGCGCGGCCCTGACACCGGCCGCATAGGCGGGGTCTATCTTTTCGAAATGACCAAGCTGCCGCTCGATTATTTCTTTTGGCACACCCTGCATTGCCTCTGCAATATTCGAAAAAAGTCTCTTTTTCTGTCCGTCATCGAAGAGATTAAAAAGGGCCCGGGGCTGGATATAATCGTCATTACCTTCTCGATGATTATAGCGAGCGGGAGCTAACTAAACTTATTGATTTTAGTACTGGAGTAGCAAATATTATTCTTCCTAAAATAAAAAATATAGCTGAA
>CAZPEK010000431.1:2437-3296 GCA_964585555.1 uncultured Leptospirales bacterium
GGTGGTTCAGCAAAGGCGGAATCTTCCACCGGTCCGTTGAATGAATTAGGTTCATAAAAGGCATCTGGATGAGGCATGTTTGGCGTAAAGCGCATCAAGCCGTCTTTATGATAATGATTCACCGGACACTTCGGTGCATTGATGGGCAATGCCTCGTAGTGAGTGCCGATACGATAACGATGGGCATCAGCATAGGAAAACACACGGGCCTGAAGCATTTTATCAGGAGAAAAACCAATCCCCGGCACAATATTAGAAGGAGAAAAAGCCGCAAGCTCAACGTCAGTAAAATAATTATCAGGGTTTCGGTTCAACTCAAACTCCCCAACCTCGATCAGAGGATACTCTCCATGAGGCCATACCTTAGTCAGATCAAAGGGATTGTAGGAAGTCTTTTCAGCCTCCAGCTCAGGCATAACCTGAATGTAGAAAGTCCATTTAGGGAAGTCTCCCTTTTCAATAGCTCCATACAGATCTTCCTGGGTTGATTCCCGGGTTCGTCCCACGATCTGGGCCGCTTCTGCATTTGTCCAGTGTTGATGTCCCTGTTGGGTCTTAAAGTGAAACTTGATCCAAAACCTTTCATTTTTTGCGTTGATAAAACTGTAGGTATGACTTCCGTATCCATTAATATGCCGCACCCCGATAGGGAGACCCCGGTCAGACATCAAAATTGTCACCTGATGCAGGGATTCGGGAGAGAGGGACCAGAAATCCCACATTGCAGTTGCTGAACGCATATTAGTTTTCGGATGCCTTTTCTGTGTATGAATAAAATCGGGAAATTTATAAGGATCCCTGATAAAAAAGACCGGGGTATTGTTGCCAACCATGTCCCAGTTTCCTTCTTCGGTATAAA
>CAZPEK010000432.1:0-3291 GCA_964585555.1 uncultured Leptospirales bacterium
CCTCTCAGGCGTGCACTAACCCTGGTTTTTTCTGAGGTTATTTTTTTGTCCAGGAAGGAGGGAGATTTTCTTTTTTATCATTCCTATCTATTGACTTGCGACTATTTTATGTGTATATTTTTTAAAATGATACACATAAAACGAGGTACTCATGCGAACAAATATTGAAATAAACGATACGTTAATGCAGAAAGCTATTGCCATTTCAGGACTTTCTACAAAAAAAGAAACTGTTGAAGAAGCATTAAAAATGCTGATACAAATCAAATCACAGGAAAAAATAAAGTCCTTAAAAGGCAAAATAAACTGGCAGGGAAACCTTGACCAGAGCAGGGCCGATTAAATGATTCTGGTTGATACCTCAGTCTGGATAGACTACTTCAGAAATAGCGCTACCCGGGAAACTGCACTTCTTGATGAACTCCTGCAGAAAGACCGACTTGCTACGGGCGATCTGATAATAACAGAATTATACCAGGGTATTAAAACCCCACGTGAAATAAAACTTCTCAATGAACCCACTGCATCTCTTGAATACTTTGATCTCTGCGGCCGTGATATTGCTCTAAAGGCAGCTGAAAACTACCGGTACCTCAGGAAAAAAGGACAAACGGTACGGAAGACTATTGATGTCATCATAGCCACATTCTGTATAGAAAATCACATTAAACTAATCCATGCCGACCGTGACTTTACCCCCTTCGAAGAACTTCTAGGCCTTCAGGCTCTTCATTAAGAACCCGCATTGCGAAATCAGGTATCCCACAAACCGTCCGCCCATCCTGTACTTTTTTAAAAAAATTGCCTCTCACGCTTGCCGATTTTAAAATTTTAGATATCTTCGATCAGATTGCCCTGAAACAACATGGGGAAAAATCAAGGAGATGCATCATGCTTGATACCATAGTACACGTTAACGGATTTCTTAAGGCCCCGGGATTTTTCCTCATGGAAAAGGCGGGACTTGTCTCTCCTGATTACGGCTGGGAAAATATAAAGATCAGATACTGCAAGCACTTCGAAGTCGGCCTTGAGGTTCACGGCAAAGCGCCGATATACACGTCAATAGACTCCATTGAGCAGAGGGCCCTTCAGGCAATAAAACTGTGCCGCACCCATTTTTCCGATATCGTCATTGAGCCTGACCTTTTAGTAATTGAAGGAAGTGTATCTCATTCAAAGGAAATACATACCGGCTACCGGATTAACTTCACCGAAGAACGGGATTATTCAAAACCCGTCATGATGGACATCACCTGGGACCGGAGAAAAAAATCCCTTCGCGTTCTGGTCAACATTTTTGATCATTTTATCGACGGTGTTCCGGCACTCTTTCTTATCAATGCGGTACATCATCACCTGATGACGGGAAAACACTCACGGCTTCTCTCTCTGACCAGAAAGCCTGCGACAGATTACAAAAAGACCGTTGACCGCTTTCCCCTGCAGCCCGATAGAAGCCGGTGGATCCGCCTTCTCTACCGCAGGGACAATACCCTCTGGCCGGCAGGGGCTCCCATTGATGTTTCCAACTCGGCCATTACCGCCCTCAGGAACCGGATCAGCCGGGAACAGGGCATCAGGCTTTCAGTCTCTTCCCTTGAGCTGGCCCTCTTGGCAATGGAAACGGGCATGGAATATACCACCGATTATATTGCCCGGGGCGTAACTTCCGATTCAGGAAGCCTTGACCTGACAAAGGGATACCGGGGCCTCGGGATGATCCAGGCCAGGGGATATGCAGAACTGCAAAAGCTGGATCCTGACGATCAGTATAGGGAACTCTGCAAACATCTCGACACGATCTCAGGTCAACTTCCTCTCGAAAAAATAGGAAAAGGACGATCATCAGTTTTCTACCGACGCTACAGCCGGGCACGAAAATTCATTGTTGATTTTTTTGAAAAACGGGTTACCTTCAAAAAAATAATGACCATTGCCGGGACCCAGTGCATCGGATCAAATCTCAATGGGGTTGATACACTCTTTGATGTGATAACCCCGGGACTTACGGGAAATGATATCCGTTATATATTTACCGCCTCTCATGGTGAATTTGCGCCCCACATACACAGGGCGCGGCAGCACCGGGGACTCCCCCTCTATGCTACAGAAATTTCTCTTGCCTGCGGCCCCCTCTCCACCGGTTCAGAGGGAGCGAGAGGCATCTACAAATCTATCAAGACCTCTCCCGAAAAGGCGCGGGAAATACTCGCCAGATGGTCAATTCACACGGCAGACCTTGATGAAGACTCCCTGCTCGTGAAACTCTTTAATGAACTCTACCGGCCCTCGGCCCCCCTGAAGGGACGAATAGAAAAACGGGCCGCAGCACTCCTTGAGGCGGGAAGAACCAGTCTCGCGTAAAAGGCCTTTTTCTTACACCCAACTCCTTATGCGGCAATAAGTTTTTTCTGAGGGGAGGCCCAAAAGGCCTCCCTCTCTTTTTTATTTTCCTCTTTTCAGGGGTCAAAAATATTTTTTAAGCTTAACTGCCTCCGGCGGATTACTTTTGTAACGGCACAAAAGTAATCAAAAAGCCGCTCTTCAATCGCCAGAGAGGCTCAACGGGCGGGAGTACGCATCGTGCGCGCCGCCCTATAGCTTTTCCCATCCATACTGTCATCCATGACAGCCTTTAAGCATCAGTAACACTTTATTATTTTTATCATTTTGATAAAAAGTACTCGCCGAATGTCCATTCTCTCAGTATATTCTTATCATAATGATAAAAACTAATGGAGTAAACCATGATAATTGAAAGCCTCCTCGATACAGACCTCTACAAGTTCACCATGCAGCAGGCGGTACTGCACCGCTTTCCCGCCCTGGATGCGGAATATGCCTTCAGGTGCAGAAATAAAAATATCAGCCTCGCTCCATACATTGACGAGATCAATACTGAACTCGACCATCTCTGCACCCTCACCTTCAGAGATGAAGAGCTTGCATATCTTGAATCTCGCAGGTTTATAAAAAAAGACTATATTGACTTCCTCAGGCTCTTTCGCCTGAACCGGGAATTTATAACTGTTGTAGCTGACAGGGAAAACATTGACATCAAAATGCGGGGCCCCTGGCTTCATACCATACTCTTTGAGGTACCGGTGCTGGCAATAGTCAATGAGGTATACTTTCGAAATATCGATCCCCACCCGGACCGTGAAACCGGGCGGCAGCTTCTTACTAAAAAAATTGAACTCGTAAAGGCGCACGGCAGCCTTATCCAATTTGCCGATTTCGGAACCCGGCGGCGCCGCTCGCGGGAATGGCATGATGAAATTATTAATA
>CAZPEK010000433.1:0-3284 GCA_964585555.1 uncultured Leptospirales bacterium
TCTTCGATGACTCTTCCGACTTCTGACTGAAGTTTGTCTATGTCGCTTTCCAGCTTTTTGATTTCGAGGTTAAGTTTGGCGATACGGGTGTATTCTTCTGTCTTGTTAACTAAGATTCCACTGTACTTCAATATTGAATCGCTTGCGTCTTTTAGAAAACCCATGGTTTCCTCCTGATATTTTTGGTTACTTTATGATTACGTAACATGATTGTCAATGTATATGTATATTTTAGTATTACTATGATACAATATATAGAAATTTTATTGCTTTTTGTAATTAATTCTTTAATGTTAAATTTTAACTACTGGAAGGCTCGAAAACGGTTCCGCGCCTTCAGTTGAAATTCGAATGTTAATCTCACGTCTAACCCTTCGGCGAAGCTGGCAACAAATAAAAGGAGCTAACAGGTGATACTAAGGCAACTATATATTTTTACTGTCATTTGTGCCGCCATGATGCTTTCAGGTGACTCTGCCCGGTCGACTGCAGGTCCCCGTGAATCCCCCGGTGTGGGGCTTACCCGCCCTTGATGGCGGGACAAAAGAGGCCCCCGGAGTGAACCTGGAGGGAGATTGTATTTTTCCAACCTTTTTTTTAATCAAAAGTAACTATCAGCGAAGTTGCTGTAATTGATTTTAACTTCATGTTTTTGAAAATATCAGATTTTTTTTCTTCAGCCATCTATCAACAGCAACCAGACCCGCGGCAATAGCGCCAAAGGCTAATCCGATAACAACAACATTGATGAAAACCTGTCCGCCCCCATGCTTGCTGATGTCGAGAAAGGGGTAGGGATACTTGTAACCAAGGGCTCCCTTGGTGAGGGCAAGCCCCAGATAGCAGGCCGCGTATCCGATCCAGGGAGCAATATGAAAATACCTGAAGGCATCCCGTGTTTTTGACAGCAGAAAATCAACCAGCATCATGGCGGGAACCGCGTAGTGTTCGATGATGTTGGCATAGTAGCCTATACCCGTGGGCTGGTAAATCTTCCTTAACATTAAAAAAAAGATAATGCCGGTTATAGTTATATTGAGCATTGCAAGGCCCGCAAAGCCGGGACCATTAAAGAAAAAGGGCTTTTTCCCTAGAGAGCTGAAACAGTATATGATAACAATAATATTTGATTGAATCGTAAAGTAGGTAAGAAGCACCAGGGGGTGGGTCCCTTTGCTGACGTGATTGATAAACTCAAAGATGAGTCCTGTAAGCGCAGTGATGCCGATAAGTATTTTGAAAAGTTTTTCGAAATTCATGATTCTTGATGTCCTTTGGTTTTTTACAGCGTGGAGAAAAATAAATCCGGGAGCCCTTTGGCTCCCGGATATTATTTTTGGTGATACATCTATTTACCCAGCATGCCTCTTTTAAGACTGCTCTGTACGGGATTTGGTCCAATCCAGATAGCAAAAAGGGCTTTTTTAAATTTTAAAGTTTTAACCGTACCGAGAACTTTTGTCTTACCTGTTTTCTTTGATTTGTAAATGGTAGTGAGCCCTTTCTTGGGTACATAGGTCATAAAGAAACGGTCTCCCTTTCCTGTTTCAAGTCCTTTGAACTGATTGAGAAATTCACTCTCTTTCGCGGTTGTGTATCCTGATTTTGCAGCGGTTTTGAAACCGTCACGAATCGCGCTGGTAAGCTTTGCAGTGCTCATGAAGCGTGTATCAACCAGGAGACTTACTCTAATCGGCTCATCAGCATCAAGGACTGCTTTCCAGCCCGCGCCTTTAAGTTCTTTTGGAGCATAGAGGCTTGCGTAATAGACAGTAAGAAATGCTTTACTACGAGTTCCGGTTCCGAGTTTGACAACTTCTTTCCCGCCGATTTTCAGTCCGAAAACCGATGTAGCGGCCATGGCAACAATAAGTGCGGCAACCAGGGCTGTGTTTTTTTTGTTAAGCATATGATTATTCCTCCACAAAAATAATATAAAAAAGTGTGTATGGGGTGCCGCTTTATACGGCCCCCCGCACTTCACTTTTTAGCTGATTAGCTTGAATATATAGAAGATACCATATTGCAGTTGTTGTCAAGTTATTCTTCCCAGTCCCAGAAATAGTCCTTGTTGGTAAATTCTTCTTCTTCCTCTTCCCGGGTCTCTTTCTGCATCGTTTCGGGGAGGTCTTCCGTGTTACCATAGAAGTAATCGAGCTGTTCTTCGAGATCAGCTGTTTCTTCCTCCCAGTACTGCACGGTCCCAAAATGGGGAAAAGCCGCGGGAAATGCCGGGTCATCCCAGCGCCGGGCAATCCAGGCAGCGTACCTTATATACCTGAGAGCTCTGAGGGGCTCAATAAGGCGAAGCCATGAGGTGTCAAAGTCACGAAACTGCCGGTAGGCTTTGAGAAAAATTTCCCGCTGACGAAGCCCCTCGGTGTCACGGGCCGGAACCAGCATCCAGAGGTCCTGAACAGCCGGTCCCTTGAGAAAATCATCAAAGTCGAGAAAAAACCAGCCCTGGTCACCCTTAAGAAGATTGCCCAGGTGACAGTCCCCGTGTATCCGGTGAAAGGGGACATTTTGGCTCAGAGATTCATAGATATCAACGATCTCTGATACGGCATTTTTATACCGCTCGCGGCAGTGATCAGGTAAAAGATTTTTTTCGAGAAGGAAGTTTACCGAATCGAGGCCGTAGCTTTCTCCTGTTAAGGTGATCCGGTGGGTCGTATCTTCGGCGGCCCCGTTGTTGTGTATCCGGGCAACCAGTCTTCCCAGGGTCTCAATTTCAAGATCATTGAGCTCATCGGTTGCCCGGCCGCCGGTACGGGGCCAGACGGCAAAGTATATTCCTTCTGTAATGTCGAGGGAAGTTCCGTCACTGAAGAGCCGTGGGGCGCACACGGGAATTTCATCTTCCTGAAGCTGAAAGAGAAACTGGTGCTCTTCAAGAATCTGTTCCCTGGTCCAGCGTCCCGGGCGGTAGAACTTTGAAACAATATGTGAACCATCTTCGCATTTTAAGTCATAGACCCGGTTTTCGTAGCTGTTGAGTGTCATGCAGTGACCGGTGAGCTCATAGCCCTTTGCTTCTAAAGCGCGAATGACCGTATCGGGCGTCAGATTGAAAAAAAGATTACTCATATCGTATTGTTTCCATGTGTTATTTTCAGTCATCTGTCGGCAGAGGATAAACTTCCCCGCCCAAAAATATTTAAAAGAGCGCCGGCTCTCCCTTTATTACTCTTTTTCTGCTGAAATGTCCGAGGGTATTGCGTATAACGGGTCCGATGATTGATGTGTTCATCAGGCCGACAAAGAGCCGGTTAGTGAAACCG
>CAZPEK010000434.1:0-3282 GCA_964585555.1 uncultured Leptospirales bacterium
TTCCATTTACCTTTGATAGTTTAAAAATTAGGGACAGATATGCAGAAGGGTATGACTGACGAGAAATAATACCTACTCTATTACAGATAAGAGTAAGGAAGTTGTCTCCACCCTGAAAGAGAACATGAAGATCAAGGTGCTTTTTTCCAGTGATCTTCCTGCTGAACACGGGAATATTCTCAGGTACCTGAAGGATCTTCTCCAGGAGTACAGCTACTACGGAAACAGCTTTTTCAGCTATGAGATTGTTGACGAAGATGAGCTTGAAAAACAGGCCCGGGACTACGGCATTCAGCCTGTCAGCAGCCGGGAGTTCAAACAGGACCAGGTACAGATTCGCCGCACCTATATGGCCGTGGTTATTCAGCATGCCGACCTCCTTGAAAAGATTCCCGCTCTTGCTGATCCTGTGGGCCTGGAGTACGCGATCACCAGCCGCATGGAAAAGATGTCGGCGAAAATTGACGGGCTCCTCAGTCTTCAAAAGCCCATCACCATGACGCTCTTTCTCGATGGCCGCCTTAAGCAGCTTCCCATTGACGGCATTTCTAAAATAAGCGGCGTTGTCAGGGAAGCCGTTGATAAAGCCAACAAGGTTAATTATGGTAAAATCAAGCTGCGGGAAATTGATCCTTCAGTTGATAAAAAGATGAAGGATGTTGCTGCCCGTTACGGACTGCAGCTGGTCCGCTGGGGCAAAGGAAGAACCCCCGAGGGTAAACGGATGGATGCCGGCGAAGGGGTTCTCGGTATTGTCTTTGAAAGCGGCAATCGTTTTAAAACCATAGAGCTGAATGTTCTTCCCGCCATCATGGGCAACTATGTGGTTGTGGGGCTTGATAAGATTGAAGATAAAATTAACAATGCTGTTGGCGCGGTCCTCTCTGCGGGCAACCGTATCGGATACCTTGCGGGACATGGTGTCCCTGACCTGAAGGATGACCGTTCTCGAAACGGTGCCGGTCTTTTAAAGCAGATCCTCCAGGATAAGTATGAGCTGGTTGCTGTTGATGCGGCCACAGGCGATATCAATCCTGATATTAATGTGCTTATCGTAGCAGGACCTAAAGATAAGCTCCTCGATGTTGAACTTTTTCGTATCGATCAGTTTCTCATGAAGGGCAAAAAAGTAATCTTCCTTCTCGATTCTTTCCAGGAGATACAGATGCCCCGGCAGCAAAATCCCTTTGCACGGCAGCAGCCCCCCATGGTGCTTCCGGTTAACACGGGTCTTGACGAAATGCTGAAATCCTATGGTGTCACCGTAGGGAAGAATGTTGTTCTTGATGCAAACTGTATTAAGGTGAACCAGGGACAGATGATTATCGATTATCCCCTGGTGCCGAAGATTCAGCGCGACAACATGGACCGTGAATCGGTTATTACCCGCTATCTCGGCAGCGCCCTGTTTCTGAAGGCTTCATCTTTGAAGGCCGATGGGGCAAAGCTGAAAGAGAAGGGCGTAACCGTAACCAGGCTTGTAGCATCGTCTGATGAGAGCTGGTTGATGAAGGGACGGATGAATTTTAATCCCATGATGATGCGGCCCAATCCTGAAGCGGAAAAACAGAGCTATGACCTGGCGCTCCTTCTTTCAGGAAAATTCAACAGTTTCTTTAAGGGAAAGGAAGTTCCCCTCCCTGATAAAAAGAAAAAGAAAACCAGCGGTAAGATTTCAACCATTGCGCGTCTTGACGAATCGGTAAAATCAGGAAAGCCTGAAATTATTGTTGTCGGTACTGCTGAACTGGCCCGTTCGGGATTTCTCTCTGACAGCCGAAAGGTTCTTTCAAAGGGAAAGCGCAACGAGGCGTATTCCAATGACAACCTGGTTCACGGAATGGTCGACTACATGGCGGGAAATTTTCATGTTCCGGAAATGCTCGCCAAGAGTCTTGAGTTTAATCCCTTCGATGAGCCGACAGAAAAGAGTACTAATTTAATCTTAAAAACTATTAACATGGCCGGGGTGCCCATCGTGGTAATTATTCTCGGGATAGTCATGTGGCGCTTTCGTATCCGCCGCAAAAATAGAATCGCAGCTCAATTCGGAGGAGGCCTGCAGGATGAATAAAAAACTATATGGAAGTATCGCGGTTGTTGCGGTACTGCTCGGTTATATATTTTTTTCAAACCAGAAGGGAACACGTGATGTTCCTGAATTGAAATCCTGGGAGGGAGATATTACCGGTCTGTCTATCCAGGCGGATGAAAAATCACTGGTCTTTTCCCGGGTCGATGGCAAATCGGTTGTCGGTGAACAAAAATATCCCGCTGACGAAGAGAAAATAAAAAACCTGGTGAATAAGGTCCGTGACCTGAAACTCACCGACCTGATATCCCGGCAGAAGTTTTATCAAAACTACGACCTGACCCCTGACAAGGCTGCGGTTATACTGCTCAAGCAGAAAGACAGGGTGGTAAGGAAGTTAACGGTAGGTAAAACCGGCAGCACCGGGCGTCACAGTTATCTCCTGGTTGACAACCGCCCTGAGGTCTACCAGGGGGCCGTCTCTTTTTCTTCAGAAACAAAGAGTACCCTGGATGATTTTCGTGACAGGGTAATCATGAAGGTATCAAAGGACGCGGTTTCTTCTTTTGCCGTGAAGTACCGGGGCAGAACCTTTGCTTTTAATCGTGAAGAAGTCAAACCTGAAAAGAAAGAAGCGCCAAAGCCGGGGCTGAAAAAAGCGCCGCCGGCTTCTTCAACTCAGCCCGTGGTGAAATGGACCTGTAAGGGCTTTGAACGGGTAACCCTGAACAGGGGACGGGTAGAGGGGCTGTTGGCTTCTCTGAACCCCCTGAGGGCCTCATCGTTTCCCCCATTAGAAAAAAAGAGACTGGGGCCCCCCCTTGCGGCGGTAACCCTTAAGGCCTTCAATCGTGATATTGACGTAAAAATATTCCGACAGCAGAAGGATAAAAAATATCTTGCCCTTTCGTCAGAATCGCCCTATGTGTTTACTATTGATGAATGGCGGGCAAAGAAATATTTCATTGAAAATTTGAAAGATTTAAAGGATAATAAGTAACATGGATTAAAACTGGAGTATGCCCCCCCCCCCCCGGGGGGGGGGAATCTGTTTCCGTGTTTTTAAAAACGTAAAGTGAAAAGGGGACCAAAATGGTCGAAGTAACCCTTGTTGAAAACCAGACCCTGGTACTTGCCAGCGAGGTGCTGCCTGACACCCTGACAGTGATTCCTCTCTCTCAAAGGCCTATTTTTCCCGGTATGATGATTCCTCTTGTTTTGACCGGTGATGAGATGATTAACAGTGCCAG
>CAZPEK010000435.1:0-3265 GCA_964585555.1 uncultured Leptospirales bacterium
GTTTCACCATTGCATACACCGGCACAATTTTTCATGAAATGGAGCAGGTCGGGACTCTTTTCGTTTGGCTCATACTGCTGGTTATTCATGGTTTTATAAAAATAGACCCTGTGATGGGTACACCCTGCAACAAACAGGACGAGTAGTGTCATGAGAACTTTGAGTAGTCTTTTTTGCATGCTCTCTCCCTTCCCTGCTGTTTTTCAGGGGGCGGGGAAATTCAGCAGGGTTCCTTCTATTACTCTATATGAATACTGTTTTTTCTTCCAGTGACATCACACAAAAGTACCAGACTATGGATATTGGAGGCGCGGAGCCCCTTCCGCGCCTCCAAATTTTTCAAACCTTCATGTTTATAACTCATCATACCCGCATCACTCATGGAAGCTCAGAGCCTCATGCAGCCTGATCTTGACTGCCTATGCTCCCTGTCACTTATTCTGGTTTCTGATCATCCCAGCATATGCCAAGGTAGGGCCTCGGTATATTACAATGAGAAATACCAAATTCCAGAAAACTATAATTTATACCTGTTTTACTGCAAACCTGTCCATCACCGGAAGATGAGGTGGTACTCCAGCCGCTGAAATGACCGTTTCCCGACAGTATTACTGCAGAAGCAGCCCCATATTGATCAGAGCCGGTCCAAAAATAAGTAATGCTTTCATCAGTAAAAAGTCCCGCATTATAAAGAGAACTGCTCAGATTCTGATTATTGGCGTCAAGCAACTGTGCCCAGTTTTCAGCTATATCTGTGCCATTCATGGTCTTAATTGGTAAATCAGTCGGAACAGCATAATTTGCCGGCATATCACGAATCTCATCGGTATCAGAATAGCTGAGAAAAGCCCGGACCATATTACATCCCTTTACACTATACTTTGCCTGGTATTCCGCAAGGCAGGCCGCATCAGCAGCTGAACGTGTGCCGATATTGCCTAATGTTTCAGGCATGGCAAAAAGATATAAGGCAGGCTCATCCGGCTCATCAGAAGAATTCTCGCAACCCGTATTCACGGCAATTGCAGCAATCAGCATCGCGAAAAACAGTAATACATATACCAGTGACTGAAGTCTTTTCATGACATTTTCCCCCAAAAATTCATATTATATGTAATGTATATAATAGAAACCGGGGGAAATGACATCACCCGAAACTACTAGAAAGACTATTATTATCAAAATTAGACCAGGTCATACTGTTTCATCAGGTTCATGAGAGCCAGTTTCGTATTTACCCCGCACTTGTTGTAAATATTGGTAATATGGGCCTTGATCGTATTGGCGGTTATATTCAGCGTATCGGCAATTTCCCGGTTTACCTTTCCCTGGAGCAGCAGTTCGACGATTTCAACTTCCCGATGGGTCAGTTTGTAGATATTCCGTACCTGATGTATTCCTTTAACTTCCTTACCGATAAAGAGAATACCGAGAGTATCATCAAATTCATCCCTGATGAGGGAAAATCTTCCCGCCAGGGGCAGCTCTGTACCTTCATGGCGCAAAGAAAGCCTGAGGCTGGAATCCTTTATCTTCCCCTCACTTAATTCTTTAATATTTTTTCTCACAGGCCCGGGATTGGCAAAAAGTTCATCGAGGGTGCGGTTTTCAAGTGACTTCTTTCCCGGAAGATTGCTACTGCTGCTATTGCATTTGATAACCCTTCCTTCAGAATCAAAAAGTATTACCAGTTCATCAATATAAGAAAAGACCTCACGGGCAATCATTTCTGGAGAAAAAACGAGAAACTTGTACCGAACAAGAGCATAGAAAAGCGAAGAAATCCAGATAAGTATGAGCACCGGAGTGAGTGTCGGTATATGCTGCAAACCCATAAAAAAATCAGTAGGAACGGTAATCAGGATAGTAATAATACCACCGGTAAAAATAATTTTTACCTGTTTCTTTACACGGGAGGAACTGCTCTTCTTGTAAAAGAAATAGAGAAGTACAAGACCGATAAAATTATAGGTGTTTGCTAACACATGCAGGCCAATATACCAGAACCCGTCGGGGAAATCATTCACTACAGCATTATTATAAAAATTCTCATACAGGAAAAGGGCCGGTAGAATCCATAACATACCGGCAAAAAGTTTTTTACAGGGAATATTCTCTATTGTGCCGGTGAAATCGAGGAAAAACCTGAGGATAAAAACTTCATACGTCAGGGCGCCGGCATAGGCAGCCTTCTGCCAGAAGATAACCGCCGGAGTACTGGATGATGATGCAATAATAATATAACAAAAACTCCAGAAGGCAAAGCAAAGACAGAAATAAAGAAAATTTCTTTTTTGTGAATCCTTCGGATCAAGAAAAAAAACATAGAGGCCAAGGTAACAATAACTGGTAAAAGCGATGGTTGACAACATGGCAATGAGGGTGTTGATGTCCATTTCATACTCCTTGAAAAGAAGTCTTTTGCCTGAAAGCAGATAAAACATGGAGGTGCGAAACCGCTTCCGCGCCTCCATGTTTTATGCTGCACCTTCTGGTTTCTTATTCGTTATACCCGCATCCCTCATAGGGGCTCAGGGGCTCATCGCGGTCAAGGTGCTCAACCTCATCATAATAGGGAAAACCGGCGCACATTTTTGGCCTGAAGGGATGGATTGAACAGCATCCCAGGCCATTTTCATCTTCTGTGTAATGCTTGCACCGGTAATGGTAAGGAAGATCTTCTTCAGGATTCTCGTATTTGAATTCAAGCATGGGAAAAATCAGGTAGATTTCTGAAAACTTCGGGTCTATCTTTGGTGTTTTCAGCCAGTATTCATAGGCTGTCTGCAGTATATCCGGCGATTCCGCAAGGCGCACATCCTGGCAGCAGGTTCCGCATCGTTTACAGTCTCCCATGAGGATTCCTCTTCTCTTTCCCTTCCTTACAATAAAAAGATTGCCAAGGAGGGGTATCTTCATTACATTGGTTATTTTTAAATTCAGGACAATACTGAAGCACTGACACAATTTATCAATCAATTATTCTGAAAGGGAACTTCGGGCCTGTGCCCTCCCCTTTAGAAAAAGCCAGCTCAGACAGCAAATTTTGCTTTTAAATCTGCTGTTTCTTATACATAATACCATACCTGCAAAGCAGCAAAGGGAGAATACCATGAGCAGACCAGACGGCTTTTCTGCTGAAGAACTTTTTACCCAGGATACCGGCAGAACCTACAACGACTTTATCATACTACCCGGCTATATAGACTTCGCCCCCGATGATGTCATTCTCGAATCGAAACTAACCAGGAACATCACCCTGAAA
>CAZPEK010000436.1:0-413 GCA_964585555.1 uncultured Leptospirales bacterium
GCCCGCAGCATCTTCAACGCCAGTTCACGTTGTATTTCACTGTTGCTTGGCTTTGAATGAATGTTGAGGGCGTACTTCGAGAAATCGCGCACCATGAAATCAAAAATCTGGTTTAGAAGAACTTCATCAACATCAAATATTTTCATCTTAGTGGCCTCAAGGATAAGCTGTCCGTAGGCAACAATTATTTTGATAACGACGACCCAAATAAAAAACATTGGAAAGGTTATTCAACCTATGCCATTGCCGATGAGGCCAATAAATACATGGAAAACCATGTGGATAATGACAATCCGTTTTGTTTATTTGTTTCGCTCGGAACTCCACATTTTCCGCATGAAACAGCTCCCGAAGAATTAAAAGCTTTGTATCCGCCGGAGAAACTAATACTTCCGCCAAATGTTCCTGAAAAT
>CAZPEK010000436.1:423-3258 GCA_964585555.1 uncultured Leptospirales bacterium
AGGTCTTATAAAGCTCAATTTGTTCTTTAAAAATCCTGATATTTGGGGTGTCAAAATATCCGTAGGCGATATTGTAATCATGAAACTGAATTTTACCCAAACCACGTGTCGGCCCCTGTTTGAAGAGGAACTCATCATTGGCAGTATCATCTCGCCGGGGAACATCTTCATACTCCGCTGGATTAAAGAAGTAGTTCTTCATAAACTTGACAATGAGGGCCATGTTTACATGGACAGTACCTTCCAGTTTCGGAAGCATTCTGACTTCCTGGGTGGCAATTTCAAAAAAGGGCTCATTCTCGAATCCCTTGGCGGCTATGACATCCCAGAGGAGGTTGATAACATCTTCACCTTCCCGTGTCACTTTCATCTTCACCATTGGATTGTATAACAGGTAGCGGCGATCATTCTCATGTGCCGAACGCATATAATCGATTGAACGCTCGGCAAAAAGCTTCATCGCTACTATACGGGTATAGGCATCGGAAAAAAGACGTTTCACATGAGGAAAGTCAGTCACAAACCTGCCGTATACATTCCGGTTAGCCGCATGATCAATGGCTTCATACATTGCATGTTCGCAAAGCCCAATGGAGCCCCAGCCCAGGTTAAACTTGCATATATTAATCGTATTAAGCATATCGTCCCACGCCTTGCTGCCCCGTTCAAGGACATCAGCATCGGTGAGAGGATAATCGTGTATTGCATATTCAGCAACATAGTTTTGTTCATGGACCACGTTTCGAATACACTCATAGTTCGGGTGCTTTGAATCGACAACAAAGAAAACATATTCATCAGAATCCGCCATCTTCGCGAAAGTCGACACAAGGGCAGCTTCATTTCCATTACCGATGTAGTACTTATCTCCATTTCCGAGGTAAGTCCCGTCTTCCTGCGGATAGAGCATCATATCACTCGAATAGATATCAGCGCCATGCTCTTTCTCTGAAAGACCGAAAGCAAAAACCCCTCCGTCTTGAAGAAGTTTTGCCGTCTTATGTTTTACTTCCTCATTACTCCCGAGCCAGATTGGTCCAAGGCCGAGCATTGATACCTGCCATGTATACCAGTAGGTAATACCGTAGAAACCGGTAATCTCTGAGAATTCACTGTTCCGATAGGTATCCCATCGAGAATCTTCAGCACCATATCCTGAGGGGGTCATAAGCGTTGAGAATATCTGGTTTTCCTTAAGAAATTCGACAAAATCATAGTTCCAGACCTTTTCATGCCAGTCAGATTTAATCTTCTTAAGACCTTTTTTCTCAAAAAACTCGATTGTCTTATCCATAATTTCCCGTGATTTATCATCACGATATGGACGAGTGCGGTCATTAGGATTAAATAGAATCATGCTAACTCCTTACTTGATAATTTTCTGCAGAACCTGTGTCCCGTAGTGACGGATGCTCTTCCACCCGCAGGGGAGTAAGATGTATCCTGATTATACCGAAAAATTTTTTTGTGTCAACAACCGCTCCGGTATACTTTTTTTTAACACCAGTATAATAACAGTGTTATTTTAGACAAGGAAAAATTACAATTTTTTTTAACAGGGAATATGAACAGGCTTGAGAGAGGGGGAGTATAATCGGCAATAAAAACAAGCTATGTGTTATGCCCGATATCCGGGCATAACACATAACATCTAATCAGGGTAAAAGCTAAACTTAAGAAATTTACAAATTTAATATATGCCTTCTTAAGGAAAAAGCCAATAGAAAATGTCATAAAAAGTCCATAGTCAAAAAGATTTTTTTTCTATAGGGGATTCCCCGATATTATTCTGTTTAAGGTGTATTGACACAGGCCTGTTTGGGGAATATACTGTACGAATGAAATGCAACCAGAAGGCTCATATGAAAGATAACATCAATATTTCTCATCACAAAAACGAACGAAGAAGACGAATAGTCCTCCAGAATATCGCTTTCACCTGGACCGGGTACATCTTCGGGCTGGCAATAACTATTGCCGCCAGACAACTTGGCTACACCAGCATGCCATGGGTCGTTGTTCCCTGGTTGTTTATTCCCGGTTTTCTGGCCCCTGTCCCCTTTTTAATCCTTACCAAAAAAAAGAAACTAATTACAAAAGGTTACGCCCTTAAAATATTTTTCGCACAATTTCTGATATGGTCACTACTCTACTTCCTCCTGGTTTACCACCTGCGGGAAGCCCGGATTATCTCAATGTTCCTCGCCTATACTGCCCTGCTCTATTTAATGTCATTGTTCAACTTCCGGCAAACCCTGACGGCACTACTGATCTTCTTTTTATGCCAGATAGCCATCTCATATATTGCTACTGAAGTCATGAGTCAGCCAGGATCTTTTCGTGAAGATCTTTTCTATATCGCGACATTTTTCCCATCATTGATTGTTTTATCCATGCTGGCAGGACAGTTTTACAGACAGCGTAATAACCTCTACCAGGCACGGGAAATTGTCAAAGAACAGGCCCGTGACCTGAATGTGGCCATGGAAGAACTTGAAGCAATAAATGACAGTCTGACAGAAACCAACCAGGACCTGAGAACCGCCCGTAATATTGCCCGCATGGACCTTGACATGGCGGTCAATGTTCAGAAAAACTTCCTCCCCCGGGAAACTCCCGATGTAAAAAACTGGAAGACGGCCTTCTGCTACAAGGCCATGACTGATGTATCGGGGGACTTCTATGATTTTTATACCAGAGGAGACGAACTGTTAGGCACCGGTATTTTTGATGTTTCGGGTCACGGTATCGCATCAGGTCTGGTTACCATGATTGCCAAATCTATAATATTCAGAGAGTTTTCAGACGGAGCTGATAAAAATCTCGGACATGTCA
>CAZPEK010000437.1:0-3216 GCA_964585555.1 uncultured Leptospirales bacterium
TGAAATGGAATATGACGCAGAACCGGGCAAGGTGCTTACGACTTTTAAGGAAGCGGAACATAAAATAACCGAGGAGACTCCGGTGAAGGGTATTCCCCTCAGGGGATTCATTGACCGCATCGATTCAGCCGGTGGAGTGATGCATGTTATAGACTACAAACCAACAAAGAAAGTTAATCTTTCCTGTCAATTTGCAAACATCTCTGAATTCAAAGACTTCCAGCTGCCTTTTTATGCATTTTATGCCAGAGAACATCTGGGTGCAGATAAGGTCGAAGCATCCCTGCTCACCTACAATGGCGGTGGTCAGCATTTTGCCCGCTTCGTTATCGATGACAAAGGTGTTTCCTGTGAATACCGGGCACCCGGGGCCAGGGAATCAGAAATGGTTCCCCTCGAAAATTTTGAAGAGAAGTCTGTGGAAGCTGCCCACGGCATCATTAAAAATATTCAGGCGGGCAGGTTTCCCGTAACCACAGATGAAGACGCCTGCCGGTGGTGTTCCTACAGTACAATTTGCAGAAAATCAGAGACGGGGCATAAAATAATATGAACAAGTTTACCCAGACTAATAATATAGCCGTATCAGCCGGTGCAGGTACTGGAAAGACCTGGACTTTATCAAGAAGATACATTAATGCCCTTTTAGGATTTGAATTCTTTTTCGAAGATGAAGCTCAAAAATTCAGTGCAGCAAAGGCTGAAAAAGAATCGGCTCTTCCCGGAGAAATTCTTACCATTACCTATACCGATGCGGCGGCTTCGGAGATGAAGTCACGTATCAACGAACTTATTGCGGATATCATCAGGGGCATTGAAGGTAAAAAGACCAGAGAAAAGGACATTGTGCAGCGTCTTGAGACATTTTCTTCGGCAGGTGAATATATCAAAGAGAAACTGCTGAATGCCCGGCGGTATATGTCCCGGGCAAGGATCTCTACTATTCACTCATTTTCCGGCAGCCTGGTAAAGGAATATGCGTATCTTCTCAGGTCTGACCTCGGCTCCCGTGTCATTGATGTGATAGAAAAAAGTGATATCATAGATCTCATCAAAAAGGAAGTAATCGCTGCAGATGAGGAGCGCTATCTTGAAAGCAGGTTTCTTCTCTCGTCTTTCAGGCTTGATACACTTCTTGAAAAATATATTTCCGATTCACGGTTTAGAGAAAACTTTGATCAGGTCGCTGAGAAAAAAAATAGCCTCAACGATATGAAGCCCTTTCTTCAGAAATGGAAGATTACTGAAAATCTGGCCGGTCTCTATGAAGCCCTCGCTGCTCTTGATAATTTGAAAAACCTAGAAGTGAAAGATGGGGCATGGGTTGCCCAGAAGGATTGGTTTCTTGCCCGCCTCAATATAGCACTTGATGGTGACGTGGCCTGTCCGAAAAAGCCTCAACTGAGGACTAATAATTTCGAAGCATCTTCTGCTTTTGACAGCTATAAGGCTTTACGGGACATCGCAGGGAACCTGGTAATTGAAACAAGCAAGCCGATTGAGAAACGCTTTCTCCAGGTCATGAAAATAGTTGATTCTTATTTGAAGGAAGTTTTTCTGAAATACCGTCAGCACCTGAAAAGCGAAGGAAAGACTGATTTCGACATGACGAAGTAAGAGAAAAATGGCGCAAGCACTTTAAGTACATCATGATTGATGAGTTCCAGGACACCAGTTTCTACCAGTGGGAAGTTTTTAAAAAGCTTGCCGATACCAGCGGCGCCCGGCTTTTCCTGGT
The DNA here is from genome assembly GCA_964585555.1 of uncultured Leptospirales bacterium. Classification (GTDB taxonomy): domain Bacteria; phylum Spirochaetota; class UBA4802; order UBA4802; family UBA5550; genus CAZHNW01. Next base: position 1,739 of record CAZPEK010000437.1, read on the forward strand.
GGGTGACGAGAAGCAGTCCATCTATTCATTCCAGGGAGCGGAAGTTGAAGTTTTTGGATACGCGGCACAAGAATCAGGTTCAGGAAGAATTCCCATGGGTGAGAACTTCCGAAGCTCACCGGCTGTTATTGATTTTGTTAATAATCTTTTCGCGCCGGTCTTTTCCAAGTCTGTTCCCGAGAAACCGTATTTGAATGACCCTGAGCTTGCAGCCGCAGCGGATAAACTTCCCCCCCTTACTTTTGATTTGCCCTCAATTGAATATGAGGATCTTTCTCCCGGTGGAGATAATCAAAAGTTTAAAAAAATTAAACCGGCTCTTCTCGTAGATGCTCCATTGGCTGAGGATGGTGACCGGGCCGAATCAGAAATGGAACACCTGGGGCGTTTTATCAGCTCCATTGTGAATGACGGGCTGCCTCAATATAAGCTGATAAGCGATATTATGAAGAAAGGAAAAACAGGTATTGCAGTACTTTTTGATGCAGGAACGAGGATGCAGCTTCTGTATGATTATTTAAAGAAAAAGGGAATTGACTGCCGCATGTACCGGGACGGTGACGATCTCTTCGGTACCCAGGAGGTTCTGGATATATTTCATTTTCTCTGGACCGCTCAAAAGGGCAGTCAGTACAGTGATTGGAAATATTTGAAAAAGAAAAATCTCTTTGTCGCCGGTGCCCTCCGCAGCCCCTATATGGGATTCGATGAACCACATATAGTTGACATGTTTAAAAACAGGGAGATCCAACCCCTTAAAGATGCTCTCACATGGATAAGTCCTCTGCTTGATGTGGTGCCTGTACCGGAGCTGATTGAATACATTGTAGAAGAGAAGGGAATAGCATCTTATTACCGGTGCCTTGGCGGGTATGAACAGAAGATGGCTAATATTGAAAAGCTTGTTTCGATTGCACGCCAATACGAAGAAACGGGAAAGTCAGGATTGAATTCGTTTCTCGATCTGCTGGAAAAGAATATTTATGAGATTGACGATGATGATAAAGCTGAAAGTGAGGCGGAGTTTGATTCAGGAACCACACCTCCGGTAATTCTCTCAACCATTCACCGTTCAAAGGGCCTTCAGTATCCATTGGTTATTCTTGCTGACAGCGGTAAGAACCTGGCCGGGCAGGCTTCAGTGGAGATGTTCAAACATGCGTCTATTATGGTAGAGGGGATGCCTATCGCCGCTGCAGGCTTTAATGTAGCTGTGCCGGAAGAGGAAAAATCTCCAGCACCTATTCTCTACCAAACAGCTTCTGATATTTCTAAATTTCAACATTGGAATGAAAAGAAACGTCTTTTCTATGTTGCTCTCACTAGGGCTGAGTACGGTTTGGTGTTTTCAGTCGCCAACCAGAATAGAAGGTCAGATGCATCATATTTGGGTATGCTGATGCAGAAATGGGGTTCAATTGAATACCAGCATACGCGTGCCGGGAAAGGAGGCGATGCTTTCTTTGGTATCCTGGTTG
>CAZPEK010000438.1:0-3204 GCA_964585555.1 uncultured Leptospirales bacterium
GATCAAAGTGATCTCCGGAAAGAATAGAGCCGTAGGCCCGTTGAAACCCGATACCCACAATCAGGCGCCTTTTGTAAAGGTTCTTAAAGAGGCTCCGAATCAGATTTTTATCATTTTCCCTGACCGTATTTGCCTCGGCCTTCAGGATATCAAATCTCTTCAGCCTGCTTTCTACAGTATTATCGTCTTTCACGCGAATCATTTATCTAAAAGAAGAAAAGCTGCCTCAGCTTCCCTCTCTTATCCTCCTGCAGTAGTCAATAAGGGAACTGGTTGACGAATCATGGGCCGATTTCTCTTTTCCCTGGAGTTCAGGGACAATTTTTTTCGCCAGGGCCTTACCAAGCTCTACCCCCCACTGGTCAAAAGAAAAAACATTCCAGATTATACCCTGGACAAATATTTTATGCTCATACATGGCTACCAGCATTCCGAGAACTCCCGGTGTCAGTTTTTCTGCCATAATTGTATTAGTGGGACGATTGCCTTCGAACACCTTGTGAGGAACCAGCTCAGGGGCTACCCCTTCTTCCTTTACCTCTTCTTCAGTTTTACCAAAGGCAAGGGCCTCGGTCTGGGCAATTAAATTGGCAAGGAGCTTTACATGATGATCACCCTTCTCGTGGAGGGATCTGGCAAAACCGATGAAGTCACCGGGAATGATTTTTGTTCCCTGGTGCATCAGCTGGTAAAAGGCATGCTGCCCGTTGGTACCCGGTTCTCCCCAGATAACCGGACCGGTTTCATAGCTGACCCGTTCTCCCTGGCGATCAATGTACTTTCCATTAGACTCCATGTCCCCCTGCTGAAAATAGGCGGGAAAACGGTGAAGGTACTGCTCATAGGGAAGAATTGCATGGGTCTGGCAGCCGAAGAAATTATTATACCATATACCGAGAAGCGCCAGTATGACGGGCATATTTTTGTCAAAGGAAGTTTCCCTGAAATGATTATCCATGGCGTGGAATCCCCTGAGGAGATCCATAAAATTATCATAGCCCACAGCAATCATTATAGAGAGACCAATAGCGGATGTCAGGGAGTACCGGCCCCCTACCCAGTTCCAGAATTCAAACATATGTGCCGGATCAATACCAAATTCTGTTACTGACTCACGGTTTGTCGAAAGGGCAACAAAGTGTTTAGCGATACTGACATTTTTCCCCAGTTTTTCACGAAGCCAGTCCCGGGCCGTTTCTGCGTTGGTCATGGTCTCCTGGGTAGTAAAAGTCTTTGAGGCGATAATAAAAAGGGTCTCTTCGGCATTACACTGCTTCAGGGCCTCTACAATGTGCGTATCATCGACATTAGAGACAAAATGAAGCGAAAGGTCATCACTGCAGTAATGCTTCAGCGCTTCAGTCACCATGACTGGTCCGAGATCAGAACCGCCGATACCGATATTTACAATAGATTTGATCGATTTGCCGGTATCTCCCTTCCAGGCCCCGGAGCGTATTTTATCCGATGTTTCTTTCATACGGTTAAGGACCGCCTTGATTCCCGGCATGATATCTTCGCCGTCAACCAGAACAGGACCTCCCGTCATGTTTCTCAGGGCGACATGAAGAACCGCTCTCCCTTCGGTCTCATTTATTTTTTCACCGGTGAACATTCTCTCTATTTCGTGCTTCAGGCCGCACGCCTCCGCCAGGTTGATGAGAAGCTCCATGGTTTCCGATGTAATCCTGTTTTTAGAATAATCAAATAAAAGCCCCATGTCTTCAAAGGAAAACTTCTCGGATCGGCCGGAATCTTCCTTAAAAAGATCCCGCATATGCAGATCCTTAATCATATCATAATGACTCTGAAGTTTCTTCCACTCCGGGCGTTCATTTAGTTTTGTTGACCCCATGGTGCTTTCTCCTTTCATTGAAACAGTCTCCGGGAGACTCCCGGATAACTTCCTTCACAATAATTCTGAAAAGTTTTGTATAACTCTGGTAAAAAGAACAACTGCTGGCCCTGAACTACGGCGGCAAATTTGAAAAAAATGGATAGACTGGATACGAAACAAATACGACTATACGAAAGTGCATTTGTTACATATATTATTTATGATGCACAAAGAATTCAGAATGTCAAGGATATATTTGACAATAACCTTCACTTCAGTGTATAATAATAAAAATAAAATAAAATTTCAGGAAAAAATCCATGGATATTAAGGAACTGCAGGAAAAAATTTACTCAAAAATTGATGAACTTCCCACCCTCCCCATGGTTGTACCGAAACTCCTCGACTTAATGGAAGATAAAAAATCAAGTGCCGCTGATGTGACAGAAATCATCAGTAATGATCCCGCACTGGTATCTAAAATTATGAAAGTGGCCAACTCAGCTTACTACGGCTTCCCCCAGCAGATCGATGATGTAGAGCGGGCGGTTCCCCTCCTCGGATTTAACATGGTACGCTCCCTGGCCCTCTCCCTCGGGGTCATCAATTCGCTACCCGGGGCAAAAAAAACAACCTGGTTCAGCCAGGAAGGTCTCTGGATGCACAGCCTCGCGGTTGCCACAATCATGAAACAGATGGGGGGATTCCTCGGACAGCAGCAGGCGGGCTACCAGTTTATTATCGGGCTTCTTCATGACATAGGGAAACTGGTTCTTGAGCAGTTCTTTAAGGACCAGTTTATGGAAGTGTTAGAGATCGCCAACACTACAGAAGGAAAAACTCTTCATGCCACAGAAAAGGAAGTCATCGGCATTGATCACAATGAAATAAGCGCCATGCTCCTGAAAAGATGGAAGTTTCCAAAGGCTATTATCTATCCCATCATGTCACTTCATCACAAAAAGCTCAATGCCGAGATCAGTCACTTTGACGTGGCGCTCCTCAGGGTGGCAAACAGTATCGCCCAGGAATTGAACTTCGGCCTTGAGGGAAACAGCACTCCAAACAGCGTATCTGAAGGTGATATCGCCATTCTTATGACAACACCGGAAAAACTTGCCGGGATTAAACAATCGATTGAGGAGAAGCGGGAGGGGATTACTGCTTTTTTGAGTGCGATACTGTAAGCCCCCCCCCTAAATCCCCCGTGGGGGGACTTTTATTGCCGGTCTGGGGCTGGTTTCACGGCAACCATCTGACGCTCTGTCCCTTAAGCACCCTGATACCAAAAAGGCTGGCACGGATGCCAGTTTGTACTCAAAAAAGATACAGGGCGGAGCACACGAAGTGCTCTCCCGCCCGTTAAG
>CAZPEK010000439.1:0-1671 GCA_964585555.1 uncultured Leptospirales bacterium
TTATTTTCGACATGGATGGGACACTTGTCGATTCTGAAATTTTTACCGAAAGATCAGTAGAAAAACTTCTAAAAAACAATGACATTAAATCAGGTTCTTTAGACCTGAAACAGTTTCACGGCATCACATGGGATGCCATTACCGACATCCTCATTAATCTTTATCCCTCTCTCAGGGACATTCCGGTTAAAGACCTTCTTCAAAACAGTTTTCATGAACTCTTTGTATCCGGCAAGATGCATTACATACCAGGAGCTGATATTTTTTTTCACCGGGCCGCCGGCGTACTCAAAACAGCCATCGCTACTTCGAGCAACAAAGAAAGTGTTGAATATCTTCTCGACCACATGAAAGTTCGCGGCAAAATTACCACCTGGCTCTCGGCAGAAAACTACACCCATTCCAAGCCCCACCCTGAATGTTATTTAAAAACAGCAGAAAAACTCGGCACCCTTCCTGAGCACTGCCTTGTCTTTGAGGACAGCATTCCGGGCCTCATGTCAGGCCGGGCTGCAGGAATGCAGACTGTGGGCATCAGCAAAAATACCGCAGACCTTGACACGATGAAAAAATATTCAACCGTAACAATAGAAGACTACACAAAACTTCCGGAAAATTTCTTAGAACTTATCCGTGGTTAAAATAATTTTTATAATTCAATACAGGATGTGACGCTATTAACGATCAAAAAATAAAGGTCTGGAGAATAAAAATACTCGGTACAACCTGGCTTTCATACGCGGGTTTTTATTTCTGCCGTAAAAATTTTGCCATTGTTAAAACCTCAGTTCAAAGCAGCATGGAAATAACCAACTCTGACCTCGCCCATATATTTACTGCCTATCTTATTGCCTACATGCTCGGCCAGTTTTTAACCAGTTACCTGGGCAGAAAAATGGCCACGAGAATTTTATTACTTACAGGAATGGCTGTAACCATTGTTGCTAATATCGTATTTGGTTTCACCTACCTGATGGGTCCTGCGGGATATTATCCCTTTATCATTTTTATGGTAATCAATGGTTTTGCCCAGGCTACCGGCTGGCCCGGAAATGTTGACATCTTAAGCAACTGGCTTTCACGAAAAGAACGCGGGAGAGTCATGGCACTCTGGGCAACAAGCTACCAGCTGGGAAGCATTCTCGCCAAGGCATTTGCCGCCTTTATGCTCGGACTCCTCGGGGCAGTATGGTCATTTCTCGGTGCCAGTATCATCATGTTTGCCGTCTGGATACTCTTCTATCTTTTCGAAAAAGATAAGCCTGAAGACGCGGGCCTCGAGCCCCTTGTAGAAGAAGTTGTCCTTAATGAAGAAGATGCCAAAACTGTTCGGGAAAAGGGACTCTTTGAAGGCTGGAGCACCAATGTCATTATGACAGTCTTTTTCATGGGATCAGTATACTTTGTATTTAAATTTCTCAGGTATGCCCTTGACAGCTGGTCACCAAAGGCTATTGAAGAAATCTTTTTGATTAAGGCAAGCAACGCCGGTTATATTTCTACATTATTCGACTGGGTTGGTTTTACCGGTGTCCTCTTTGCGGGATGGGCCTCGGATTATTTTTTCAAAGGAAGACGTCACCAGATTATTCTCTACATGACCATCGGTATGTTTGGCGCTTTTATCTTTCTCTATCTTTTAGGAACCCGGTCTCTTGCCCTCTTTGCCAT
>CAZPEK010000439.1:1681-3196 GCA_964585555.1 uncultured Leptospirales bacterium
CAGCGACAAGGAACTGAAGAAATTCCTGCAGGCAGCGGCGGACGTGTCCCAGGAGGCGTCGATGTCCTGCGTGGTCCGCCACGAGTTGGCGATCTCGCCCGCCCACAGCCACGGGTCGGCCACGCCGTACTCGGAGATGGCGTGCCCTCTTTGCCATAAGCCTGGCAATGTGAGGATTTATGCTCATGGGGCCCGATTCTCTTCTTGCCGGTGTGGGGGCCATTGATGTGGGTGGCAAGGGCAACGCCATAGTTGCGGCAGGCATCATCAACGGCCTCGGATCTATCGGCCCCATATTTCAGGAAGAAATAATCGGCTGGCTTCTTGACCACCACGGCTACCAGGCAATTTTTAAGCTTTTGGTTGCCATGAGCATTCTTGGTATCATCGGTACCGCCTACCTGAGCCTCAGGTCCCGAAGGGGTACTTCTAACCTGTAAAAAACTTTCAGACTGCGCTGCATCTTTGCCTTTTTAATTATAGTTAGACATCTAATTAAAATGATTGACAATTCTACCGGCAATTTACATGGTGCATCATATCCTTAGACCCTGATACAGGAGTTAAAACATGTCTGCAAAATATGATCTTCTCATCTCCGGTGCGGGCCCCGCGGGCCTCTCCTCTGCAATTTTCGCTGTTCGAAAAGGCATGAAAGTCTGTCTCCTTGAAAAACACAGCCAAACCGGTATCTTTCCCCGGGGAGAAACCATGCGCCCTGACCCGATACTTGATGAACTCCTGGGTGACGGTTTTATGGATTCAATCAGTTTCAACCGCACCCCCCACCGAAGATACTGGTCTCCCGGGGCGTTGAAAAAGTTCGAACTCGAAAGAGAAGCCTCTTCATATATCTTTCACTGGAAAGAGCTGACTGAGGGCTTAAGAAAAGTTGCAGACGCTGAAGGTGTAGAAATTCGCTTCAACAGCGAGGTCACTTCCCCGGTTATTGAGGAAGGAAGATGCACCGGACTGATGCTTGCTGACGGTTCAGCTATCTCTGGTGAAACGATTATTGCCGCCGACGGGCACCGTTCGGTACTGAACAGCGGTGTTGATTTTAATAAATTAAACTGCCCCATAACAAAACGTATCTGTCACGGCATCACCAGCGACTACGAGGGAATGGAATTCTTTTTTATCGCCCCCGGCTCAGTCGAACCTGACTTCCCCGCCGCCCTCGCCTTTATCTTCCCCCGTGGAAATGGTGACGCGGAAGTCGGCTTCGGCATCATCGCGGGAGCCTTAACTAAAAAGCAGCGGAAAAACATGCCTGCTGATGACCGGATGCTTCCCTTCCTTCAAAAACTCTTTGATGAGTATCCTGTTTTTTCAGAAAGGGTTACATCTTCAACCTTCTCATTCGAGGGGCTCAGCTGGATACCGATGGGAGGACTTCATAACAGGGGCATGGAAATTCCCGGCCTGGTCCTTGCCGGTGATACAATCGGGATGGTCGAGGCTTCCGGTGGCTGCGGGATAATTCCTTCCATGAAAAACAGCCGGTTCATTATT
>CAZPEK010000440.1:0-3161 GCA_964585555.1 uncultured Leptospirales bacterium
GATGCACTCTTGTGGGTGAGGGGACCCGTGAAATTGATCCCCGGATTGCACGTCACGTCTCGGTTGATGAGGCAATAGAGCATTTTCATAAAACCCTGGCCGCAGGGCTTCTTCCCATGACGGGGCGGGTTAAAATTGACAATTTTATCTGGGGCGTTAAAGACCGGGGAAAGCTTTTGACTGTTTGTCACTGCTGCCGCTGCTGCTGTACCATTCTTCGTTCAGGGAAATATCTCCCTCGTGATGCGGCAGGGGCCATTAAAAAACTTGATGGACTTTCTATCAGTATTGATGCTGAAAAGTGTATTGGATGTGGAACCTGTGTTGAAGAATGTTTTATGGGATCCCTCGCTCTGATTGATGAAAAAGCCCTTCGTGATGATGAGACCTGTAAGGGCTGCGGGAGATGCGCGACAGTCTGTCCCCAGGGAGCCGTTACCGTACATATAGAGAGTATTGACGCAGCGATGACGGAAGTTATGGGCCGTATTAGAAAGCAGATTGATTTTGAAGAAAAGGAAGGTTGACATGAACTCAAAGGGATTCTGGTATTTTCTCATGACCGGGGCAATTGGTCTCTGGGCCGCTGCTGTTGGTACAGGATTTTATTTTATGCCTGAGACGGGCATATCGGCCTGGTATTTTCTTATGGTAGTGGCAGGACTTCATGCCTCCGAAGTGCCTTTTGTTCTGAATATGCTGAAGGACCGGGATATTGCAAAAGGTGCAATCGTCCTTAAGACTTTTACCTTTGGTTTTACCTGGTGGCTTCCTTTTAAAAAAGAAATACTTCAAGGATGAAAGCAGATAATGATAAATATTTTTAAATACGGTCCGCCGAAAAAGGTGATTAAGGTAATGGTCTGGCTTTCATGGCCGATAATAATTGCCGGCAAAAAGTTTAGCTCGTATCCCGTGTTGAAATGGATCATCTATCCATTTTTTCGCCGTCCCTGGAATGAGGTAACTTCCATTCCGATTAATGTGCCGGTTGAAGCCCCGTCAAGTGTTACGGTGCCGATCCGGGTTCTCGAGCGCCTGGTCAGGGGAGTGAATGAGCGTTTTGCCTTAAATGAATGTATCTGTCGGGGCCACAATAAATGCGATGATCCGCCCCGGAGCATCGGGTGTCTCGCCCTGGGACCGGCGACGAAGAGGATGCATCCTTCCAATGGCCGGTACCTCTCAGAAGATGAGGCCCTTGCCCATATCAAAATGGCGGCGAGCCATGGACTTATTGCCAACATCGCCCATGTCTGGATTGATCCCCTGGCCTACCAGACCCGGTTTAAAGACCTGATGTTTATCTGTTTCTGCGATGATACAAACTGCCTCTACCGAACGCATATGAAGAAAAGGGGGCCAACCCTTGACGGAACCTATAAGAAACTTCCCGGCATAGAAGTGACCGTTGATGCTGCAAAGTGTACCGGCTGCGGTGCCTGTATTGATCCATGCTTTGTCGCGGCAATTGAAATGAAAGAAGGAAAGGCGGTCATCGGCGTAGATTGCAAGGGCTGCGGCCGCTGTGTTGACGTATGTCCTGAAAAGGCGATTGATCTTACAATTGCCAATGAAGAAGAATTGTACCGGCAGATGCTTGAAAGAATCAGTGAGATGTCGACACTGGTGGTTGAAGAATAAAAAGCTTGATAACTTCAGTCTGTTTCTCTAGACTTTGTTCCTATGAAAACAGAAACTGAAAAAACCTATAGGTTCAACAACAGCCATGATGCTGATGTGCCGGTGGATTACTGGTTCCAGAATCCACCAGAGGGGATGACCCTCTTTGTAGTTTTTTATACCAAGACCTGCCAGTGGAACCAGTGCCTTGGGTGCAATCTTCCTTCGGTGGTATCAGAGCACCATGTGAGCTTTGAGCACATCATGAAACAGGTCGACCATGTATTTGATTCAGTGCTTGATGATAATAAGAAAACTTCCCTCAAAAAAATAATCATTTCGAATAACGGTTCAATCCTTGACGAAGATACCTTTTCAACAACGGCGCTCCTTTATTTTATCGCGAAGATGAATATTTCATGCCCCAATGTCCATACACTTACCATTGAGACCCGCCCTGAGTATGTTGACTTTGCCGAGCTCGAGGTGATGGCCCGGGCTCTCGGGGAAGGGGAAGTTATGACAAAGCTTGAAATCGCCGTGGGCTTTGAGGCCTTTGATGATGAACTGCGGAATGTTCATTTTAGAAAGGGGCTGAGTCTGGATGTCTTTGAAAAGTTTGTCGAACTCATGTCAAAGCATGATTTTACTCTGAAGGCTTATTTTATGCTGAAACCGGTGCCCGGTATATCTGAAGACGATGCTGTTGAGGATATCAAAAAGGGGATAGACTATCTTGATGCCCTTGCCCGCGGGAAGGGCATTGAAATAAACATGCACCTTAACCCGACCTATGCTGCAAAGGGGACACCACTGGCTGATGCATTTGCCGATGGGTCTTTTGTCCCCCCGAAGCTTGAGTCTGTTATTGATATTATCCGTCATGCCAAAGGGAAAAGCCTTTCTCTTTTCATCGGTTTATATGATGAAGGACTTGCGGTACCCGGGGGCTCCTTTCTTCGGGAAGGAGATGAAGGGCTGGTTAAGAGGCTTGAGAAGTTTAACCGTAACCAGAACTACGATTTGTTTTAATTTTTCTTTCACTTTTATCTTTAAGTCATTTTCTAATCTTTGCGAATAATTGCTGGATGTCACAACGTGAAAGTGACGGGGCATCAGGTAGTATGGATTTTTGATATGGAGTAAAGGAAGTAAGAGGGCTGCTTGTTCTTACGAACCATGAAGCACTTCATCAGTTAAACGAGTAAAAAAGTCTTCCATGAAATGGTGCCGTTCATCGGCAATGCGCCGTCCTTCATGGGTGAACATTTTGTCTTTTATTTTTCGAAGTTTAAAAATATATTCCCGGTATGCCGTATCCTCATGGCTGTATGATTCGGTCTCAAGAATGTTGACTTCCGGGTTGTGGAGGCGGGCACCGACTTCACCGGCAAAAAGAAAGGCGCGGCCTATACCCACAGCGCCTATCGAATCGAGTTTGTCAGCGTCATAAAGTATTTTTTCCTCAATTTTTTCAGGTACACAAAAAGACTATATGCCAGTCTGTTCCTGCCCCTTGCGGCAGGAGGATTATTTGC
>CAZPEK010000441.1:0-3150 GCA_964585555.1 uncultured Leptospirales bacterium
AGCTGTTTTTCCCCTGAGGCATAGGCGGGATGCCAGGTAAAGGATTCGTTAAGGGATTCCATGTTACCTGATTTTTTCTGTGCTTTTTTGAAAAGGGGAAGTTCTTTACGGTAAACCTTTGTAAATTTCTGGTTGTCCCGGTTTCTCATAAAAATATCCAGAATAAGGGAAGAACCATCAGGGTAGACAGGCAGTGCCTCCTTGAGGAAATCAGTGCCCTGTATTTTGTATGTTCCCCGGATCTGACGGTTTATTTTTTTGAACCTGAGGTGAATGTAAAAATCAGCTTTAAATTTTTTATAACGGTATCCTTTTCTCGTTCCAAGAAAGGAACGCCCTTTCTTTTCCATCCCGGGGGGAAGAAGGACCAGGCGGTCCCCTAGAACATTTTTGTAGATACTGAAGGCTTCTTTGTTTATCCTGTCAATAGTCGATGGATAGAGAAGGGTTCCCCTCGCGGTTACCGTGTCTGCAAGACTGAAGGATCGGGAGTTCTCCTGGGGTTCCTGGGCGGAAAGGTATATTTTGTAAGGCTTTTTTTTAAGGGGGATAAAGTAGACTGTTCTTGATGCCTTGAGGCGGTCGCCGGGAAGGTTCATGGTGCTGCTGCAGGAGGCCAGGGTGTTTATCAGCAGAACAAAGGCCATGATTTTCAGGTGAGTCAGTGGTATGCTATTTTGTCTTTTCACTTAAGAGCACCTGCCTGATATAGCTTTTTGGTTCTGTATCCAGTGTCTCTAATATTGAAAGAGTTTCCAGCATTTTTTTAATATCTTTCCCATTATGAAGGTAAAGATTTTCAAAGAGGGAAAGATCTGCTCCGTATCGTATAAAGGAAAGAACAAGGGCATTGTTCCAGGAAAGGTCTTTATACCACTGCAGGGTGGCTGCATTGAGCCTGTTGCGGAATCGCGCAAGAAATATTTTTTTGTATCGGTTGAAAAGAAGCTTTTTTGTTTTCAGCCTGGTTTCTTTATCGGTATCCCTGTTGTACGCCTGTGCCAGTTTTTTATGAAAGCGGTGGAAAAATGTATACATGTCTTTGCTGGTCTGGATCTGGGCCCGGGCTTGCTGGTATTGTGTGCTGTTTTTCCCAAAACGGTCTTTTATGTATGCAAGAGCTCCGGTATGCCCCGTAAAGGTTGCCAGTTCCTCGTTGAAGCGTACCCTGCTTTTTATAAAGAGCGTCGCGTGTGTCTGTTCATGAATGATAAGGTATGCCAGGGAGAAAAGACTGTAATCGGCAAAATATGAATATACCGGATCAGGAAGGATTCCCAGGGTGCTGAAGGCCCTCGCTTTTCTCAGGTACACATCATAGCCCTGGTTCTTCAAGAGCGCCGTTTCTTTTTCAGCACCTTCGGGGTCAAAAAAACCGAGGTAGGGGAAGTCTCCAAAAAAAGGAAAATGCCACTGCCGCGGTTTAAGCTTCAGGGGGTCTGAAGCAGATACCACAAGATTAATATAATCATGGTCAAGTTTAAGGTAGCTGGTATAGTTATCGTTATGTTTCAACCCAAGGTTTTCCGTGGCATAGTTTTTTATATCAGCAATTCTTTTAAAGAGAAGTTTTTCTTTTTCTGTTGTCAGGGTGTCTTTTGCAATCTTTTCAATAGAGACAGCGCTGCTGTAGTATGAGAAGAGAAACCATCCCTGCTTGACTGCATAGGGGGGCCGGATAAGGAGATATGCCCCTGCAGCAGTCAGGAGCAGCAGGACTGACAGTTTTTTTTTAAAGGAAGTTTTCATTTTATGAAAGCTGCCGGCTTTTCCTTCCCCTTTTCATCGTCTTAATATTTCGGAGGCTTTTCGGAAGATGTAAAGAGCTTTCTCGGCATTACCGCCAGCCCCGCCAGTAGGGAGAGGCTGATGATTGCAAACATCGTAACAATAATCAGTATCAGCATCTGGTTTTTGATGACCGTTACCCGTTGAAGAGATACACCGATTAGAAAGGCGCCCCAGTGCCGGTTGTTGATAAAAACCGGTGCGCCGACATTCCACATTTTCTCTCCGGTGTCACGGTTATAGAGAAGCCGTATCGTTTCATTGCCGTTATAGCGGAGAGCCTCCCGGATTCCCGGTGTATTTCCGAATATTCTTTTAGACCGGCTGTTTGCCAGGTCATGTTTTAATTCACCGGTAACAGGTTTTGAATACTTTGAATTATGGGTGGGAACATACCCGTTTCGGTCAATAAGGATTGCATAGTCAATATCAAGATCCCGGAGATATTCATCCTGGAGCTTGAGAATATACCGGTCAAATATGCGGTCATAGGCGGTATGGTATTTTTCAGGTTTTGAACCGGGGATTGGCTTGTAGCTGGTGTCAAAGATCTCTTTTTCAGTAAGGAGGCGCCGGTCAAGCATAAACTCCAGGGTTCCGCTCATCGCACGGGCTCCCGTGAGGGCTTCAATGCGGGTTTTCTCAAAGAGTTGACTTTCAAGTTTTTCGAAAATCATGCTGATGATGAAGTATGAGCCGACGCAGAGTATGATGCAGAGACCAAAAATAAGGGTTACTTTATTTTTAAAATTCATGCTTTAACCTTTTCCAGATGTACTTGATTATGGGGGAATAATTGTCAAAATGTCAATGTTTTTTCTTTACTTGACTTTATCTGTGTCGCCATGATGAATGAAAATGATAAGGAAAATTGCGATGTTTTTTAAGAGAAAAATAACATTTTTGTCATTTATTATACTATGCCTTCTGCCGGGAGCAGGCAGGAAGGGCGAAGCGACGACAGATTTCTTCCCTTTCCATGTGAAAAAGGCCCTTGTGAGTGGAAAAATTGTGAGCCGTGCAACTGTTTACGGCAAAACAGTGGTGAACCAGGGAAGCAAGGCGGCAGTAAAGCCTCCTCTTCTCTCCTTTCTTCCCGGTAATCTGGGAGAGTATGAAATACTTGCGGAAGAGCGGGCATTCTTCCCCCTGAAAAACGGTGTCTCACAGCAGAAGAAGCTCATGACAATTTTAACTTCCTTTGATAAGTTAAAGGGAATGAAATATTATTCTACGGGAGACCGGGGCAGCAGGGTTCTGGTTCTGGACAGCGCAAAACTTCCCTCTGAAATTAAAAAAAATGCCCGGGGGCAAAGAACCCGTCCCCTGTCGTACCGCTTCAGGTTAAGGGACAACCGTTTC
>CAZPEK010000442.1:0-3126 GCA_964585555.1 uncultured Leptospirales bacterium
ATCCTGAAAAAAAGAACAGGAGTTCACTATGATTAAAAAGCTCTGTCCTATACTTGTCTCCGTGCTGTTTCTCGGCACCCCTGCCGCCCATACTGCTTCCACGTGGGAAAGGCATTACACGAAAGACGGGATCACCGTTTCGAGCAGGCCGGTACATCTCTCTGATTTCAGGGAGTTCATGGGAATCGGAATCATCAATGCCCCCCTTGAGGTGGTTATCGCGGTGCTCCAGGATGTTAAGGCGATGCCCGGTTGGCTTCCTGACTGCAAAGGGGCAAAGATTATTCGCCGGGATGATAAAAATTCTGCCGTTTCGCAGGTGATTATTGATTTCCCGATACCCCTGAACGACCGGTACATCATCGTCCATTCGAGGGGAAGCATCGATCCGAAGAAACCCATTGTGCATATTGCCATGAAGAACCTTAATGAGAAGGGGGGTGAGGAAGTTAAAGGCCTCGTCAGAATGCCTTTATATCGGGGAACTTACCAGCTTGAGTATCTTTCACGCAGAAAAACCCGGGTCACTTACCGGATGCATCTTCATCCCGGGGGATCAGTGGTTGCCTGGATGGCCCATATCACCATGAAGAAAAATCCTTACCGGTTTTTGATGAAGCTCCGTGAAATGTCGGCTAAAAAAAAGTACCTGGCCATGATGCACACCCCGGAGACCCTTGACTCTGACTTCCTTGCCAAAATTTTAACAGTTATTTTTCGAAAAAAAATACCCGATGAAAAACTGATTAAAGTTCTGGTCAGGGACAGGGAAGTTCAGCGCATCTGTCTGAGTAAAAAGCTGACTGATTTACAGATTGAGAAATCTCTTTTTGAATATGCAGCAAAGCATTATCACCAGGTGGGTAAAAGCTGGCGGAAAAAATAAACCGGTTATGCTTTATCGGTGCAGTATGTGCCGTGGTAAAACAGAGAAGTTGTGCCAGGTGGATGCAGTTTGCTCTGTATCCACCTGACTGGAAAGTTATAAAAGTAATCTATTCGATATAGTAGTCTTTAACATAATCAACAATATCATTAAGCGGGACTTTGATCTGTTCCATTGAATCCCGGTCACGAACCGTAACTGTTGGAGCGTCTCCTTCAATCGAGTCAAAGTCAACGGTAACACATATTGGCGTGCCGACTTCATCGTGGCGGCGATAGGCCTTTCCAATATTACCGGTATTTTCATAGAGTATTCTGCCGATTCCAAGCTTCTGGAGCTTTTGCTTGATTTCCTTGCAGGTGTTGACTATTTCTTCCTTATTTTTCTTAAGGGGTATTACCGCAACCTTAATGGGAGCAAGGTGTTTTTTCAGTTTGAGAACAATGCGGCTGTTTCCTTCCCCGAGATCTTCTTCTGTATAGGCTTCGGTAAGTACGGCGATAAATCCACGCTCAACACCCGCAGAAGGTTCTACCACATAGGGAATAAACCATTTGTTGTTGTCATCCATGACAGCCATTTTTGTGTTTGATTCATTGTTTTCATGGACATGGGCCTGGATGTTATAATCTTTTTGCGCCTTGGTATGATTTCCCAGGTCATAGTCCATTCGTGACGCAACGCCTTCAAGCTCGTCCATGCCATGGGGAAATTTATATTCAATATCAAAACAGGCGTTAGCATAGTGGGCTAAATCCTCTTCGGGGATATCCCGTGCTACAATATTCTCAGGAGAAAGCCCCTGGTCTATCCACCACTGGAGGCGGGCGTTTTTCCAATAGGTATGCCATTCTTTTTCCGTACCGGGCTCACAGAAGAATTCCAGCTCCATCTGTTCAAATTCCCGTACTCTAAAAAGAAAGTTTCGGGGAGTAATCTCATTCCGGTAGCTTTTTCCCATTTGAGCAATGCCAAAGGGTACTTTTTTGGATGTGGAATCGATTACATTTTTAAAATTAGTAAAAATAGACTGGGCTGTTTCAGGTCGCAAATAGGCAAGGGAGTCATCACTGACAACAGGTCCCGCATTGGTGCTGAACATCAGGTTGAATTCCCGTGGCTCGGTAAGGTCCTTTGATCCGCAGTTTGTACATTTTCCGTCGGTGACATGGTCGGCTCTCATCCGGGTTTTACATTCTTTACAGTCTACTAAAGGATCACTGAAGGTGTCTTCATGGCCTGAATACTGGAGAACTTTGCGGTAGGTAAGAATGGCGGTATCCAGTCCTTCGATGTCATCCCGCTCATAGACCATGGCCTTCCACCATGCCTGTTTGAGATTGTTTTTCAGTTCTACTCCCAGGGGACCAAAGTCGTAGACGCCCTGCATCCCCCCGTATATTTCCGCATTTTGAAAGATAAAGCCTCTTCTTTTACAGAGAGAGACAAGCTGGCTCATTGAAGTTGCTGGCATGATAGTATCCTCTTTAATCTTATTACATAGTTACATGTAAATGTATTACGATATTTTGAATCAATGATATATACAAAGTGCATCAAATAAATACAACAAAATTATGAAAACTTTCAATGGCCAGTACTTTTTGTCAATTTTTTTAATACTGTAGTTTTTAATTTAAAAATATACAATTGACAAAAACCAATAAGTTAGTTATGTCTAATTTATTGACAAGTATCATCACAGGAAGAAATCATGAAAAAAGAAAATTCAGACAGTATCGCAAAACCCGCAGTACCCTTAATCCTTCTGGGATGCCTGAAAGGATATATTAAGAGGCCGGTTCTTTTCCTGGCCGGTACAATTTTAACATTTAAAAAATTTAAAAAATCCATTGAACTCGATTTGCCGGAAGATTTTATAAATTCCGCGGCACTCATGGCATGGGTATATCTCCGCCTGCAGAAAAAACTTCCTCAAAAAAAAGCCTTTGAAGTTACCCGGGCCTGCATACTGGTTACCGGCCTCTCTGTTCAGCAGGCCAGCTTCAGGAATGTTGAAGAGGAGCGTACCTTTGAAAACCTGGTAAAAAATCAGCAGCGAACAAACAGGGAGGGAACGACTCGGCTGAACACCATGGAGATCATTGAGCAGTCGGATAAACAATATGAGTTTATTATTACACGGTGCCTCTTTTTTGAACTCTTCAGTTATCTGAAGGTGCCGGAGCTCACCCCGGTTATATGCTCAATAGATAATGCAATATTCAATTCGTATCTCC
>CAZPEK010000443.1:0-3077 GCA_964585555.1 uncultured Leptospirales bacterium
ATTTCACTGTTGGTTTATTACCTGTAGGCTAAATCTTATAATCAGAATATCTGCATATAGAGGAGTATCTAATGAAAAAAAATATATGTCTGTTAATCTTTGTATTCCTTCTTTCCCTGGTAATTTCCTGCGATACCGATAAAAAGGCCCATGTTCTAATCGATACGGGGTTTTCCGGCTCTCTAGCCGGATCTCCGGCAATAGATATTTCATCCATGGAACTGACAGTAACCAGATCTTCCGGAGCAGTGAGCACATATGACGTCGAATCTACAACAGGTCAGATAGAACTGGTGTTGAATGTGGGAACATACACCTTTGAGCTTAATGCACCGGTAGTTGCCAACAGTACATCGATTTTTGCATACCGTGGCTACAAAGAGGCCACTCTTTCTCCCGGTTCCAATCTTATAGCCCTATACATGATACCCGGTGAGACAAAGCTTCTGATTCCAGATTATAAAAATGCTCGGGTTGTCCAGGTAGATGACTTTGGCAATTCTTCGATTACATGGGCAGAATTAACCCTAATGAATATTAGTGACTGTGATATCGATGGGGCAGGTAATATCTATGGGGCCACGTTGACAGGAGTAGAGGTAGCGAGTAATATTGCCGATTCAGAACCAGAAGGCTTCAGTGAAGGTGTAACCGATTGTTTTTCAGTGGCGGTGGATCATGTGAATAATTATTTGTATTATGGCGGGAATAGGGCTTTATATAGAAAAGGACTTGCTTCCGGTTCATCGCAAGAGTCACTTGATCTCAGCAGCGTTATTACTAATACGTCATATACTATTACCGGTATTGCCGTTGATCTCGAAGGATTTGTTTATCTTGTAGCAATCTATAACAAGGTATACAAGGTTGCCATCGACTCAACAGGAACAGTCTCCTTGGTAGCCTCTACTGATGATGAAAACATTGATGCTCCCTGGGATGTCATGTTCAAGGATAATGTACTTTACGTGACTGATCTTAATCAGAGGATAATCCATCGCGTCAACTCTGAAACAATGGCCCGCATCGACTCCTATCCGGAACTCGACGGTACCTCTCCCTTTAGGGGCCCTCGTCGTTTTGTCGCACCATATAACAGGGAGGTTTATTTTATCGACGAAGACAACCTCGATGATGATCGTCTTGTTAGACTGAATGATATCAGTACCGGCGATTATGATACCTATGGCTCTCATGGATCTGAGATAGACCAGTTTTTCTTTTTTGCCGGTCTTCCTTAGTTAAAATTTTAAGAAGCGTTGCATGTCCGGTGCTTTTTGTTTTTTTTCATTACTCATAGCAATATTAAACATTTAATCATTCCGTATTTACAGACCGCGCTCAATTGCCTGTTTCACTATTGGCGCAACAGTCTTTGCATTAATCACATGGTCTTTGCAATATTTTGACTGGAGCCAAACCGAGAGTTGCTTTTGGCCTTTGCTAGCATTGCAACTACAGCAGCAAAGTGCAATGTTTTCTATAGTGATAATTTTTGCGTCATTAATTATATGCTCCCAACTTGCAGCTGATTTTCTGGAGAGATTCGATGGTGTAAACTCAACACCACAATAAACGCAACATTTGTCTCTCTCCCTAACTTTCTCTTCTAACCATCTAGGTATATTCCAATTATTTGCCATCTGATTACTGTTTTTTCTCGCATAATGGTTCTCTTTAAACTGAAACGAGACCTAATAAAACATATCATAGTACCAAAAACATTATAGGTAACCGTCAAAACAACCACATCTTGACCAGTATGATACAGTTCTCCTAAAAACAGGAGAACTATATGAGCCGAAAAAATTCAACCAGAAACTACTGGCACCAGCATTATCAGTCATTCAAAGAACTCAACATAACCCAGCGCGAGTATTGCAGACAAAACAACCTCGGTTACTGGACCTTCAATAAATGGAAAAGGCTCTTTGACCAGGAAAACAACTCAACATCCCTTCAGCAATTGCCAGTTACATACCATCCAGTAAAAACAGATAAACTGGAAATCACTCTACCGAATAATGTAAGGATATCAATCCCTGAAGATTTTTCTGAAAAAACATTGAGGCAAATCATTTCAGTCATGAGGAATGATTCATGAAAATCAACTGGGAGGAAGTAAAAATATTCATAAAGCCTGGCCCTACGGATATGAGAAAACAGATCAATGGCCTGACAGTGTTAATCCAGGAAGAACTGCAGCACGATCCATTTACCGGAAACCTTTATGTTTTCTGCAACAGAAACAGACGCAGATTAAAAATCATTTACTGGGATCGCAATGGATTCTGCATGTGGCTCAAGAGACTCGAAGAGGGAAAATTCCCCTGGCCAAAGAATGCGGAGGAATGCAGAGAAATATCAGAGGAGCAACTCACAATGCTTCTAGACGGCATCAATTTCTTCAATGCCCACAAAGCATTAAATTATTCTTTTGTTTCATAAAAAGTGCTATTAATTATTTTTCCTTTCTCCATGATGGGTTCATGGGTATTGACAAGAACAACCTTCCCGATGATCCTGAACAGTTAAAAAAACTTTTATCTGTTATAAGTCAGAAACATTTTGAGCTTGAATCAGAACACTCCTCCCTTAAAGAAAAACATTCACACCTTGAGGAAAAATACAAATCTCTTCAACGAATGCTCTATGGCAAAAAGAGCGAGAAGCTGACACCCGTAGATGAACACCAGATGCGTCTTTTCAATGAGGCAGAGGAAGGTTCCGGAGAAGAAGCTGAGACTGAAAAGCAGGCAGAAAAAAAAACCGAAGTAAAAGGGCATACCCGCAAAAAGCGGGGAAGAAAGCCTTTGCCCGAACACATAGACAGGGAAGAAGTCATTCACGACCTGACAGAGGAAGAGAAAGCATGCCCCTGCTGCGGCGAAGAACGGCCCGTCATTGGGGAAGTGACCTCAGAAGAACTTGATATTATCCCCCCAAAGATGATTGTGAACAAACACATCAGAAAGAAGTATGGCCCCTGCACCTGTAAAGCATTCGAAGAGAAAGAAATTCCTGAAATAAAAACAGCAGCTATGCCTCCACGGCTTATTCCTCAGGGAATTGCCAGC
>CAZPEK010000444.1:0-3073 GCA_964585555.1 uncultured Leptospirales bacterium
TGTACTGGAATATTTCCTTAGTCCTAATGGTGCCCGTAAAGGTCTTGCTGATACGGCCTTGAAAACTGCTGATGCTGGTTATCTTACCAGAAGACTTGTCGATATCGCCCAGGATGTTGTAATTTCCATGCCTGATTGTGGAACAACAGTTGGAATTGACATCTATGCTATTAAAGAAGGCGATGATATAATCGAATCACTCGGTTCCAGGGCCCTTGGACGAACTCTACTGTATGATTTAATTCATCCTGTGACTGGAGAAGTTCTGAAAAATGCTGATGAAGTCATAGATGAAGAAGTAGCTGATGAAATTGATAAACTTAATATTGATGCTATTGAAATCAGGTCAGTACTGACCTGTGAATCCCGTCACGGTGTTTGTGCAAAATGTTATGGAAGAAACCTTGGTACTTCCCGGAGTATCGAACTGGGAGAAGCTGTTGGCATTATCGCTGCTCAGTCTATCGGTCAGCCCGGTACTCAGCTTACGATGAGAACCTTTCATATCGGCGGTATCGCCTCTCGATCTGTTGAAGAAAGCGATATCAAGCTGAATTATCCTGTCTATATCAAGGAATTGACTTCAAAAATAATTAAGACTGAAGATAAAAAGATTATTTCTGTTCGAAGAGGTTATCTTATCGTTCAGCGTATTATTGCTAAACATCAGCTTAAGGGTGAAGTAGAGTTTACTGTAGAGGATGGTGCCAGAGTTTATTCTGGAATTCCTCTCGCTACGGTTGATGGGAAGGAGTTTCTTTCTAAAAACTCCGGTATTGTTAAAATTCAGAGAAAAACTGTTTACATTCTTGGTGATCCTCACTCAATTCCTGTTAATGTAGGAACCGAGATGCTTACCAAAGAAGACAAATTTCATGAAAGAAATGAAATCCTTGCAACTTTTGACCCATGGTTTGAGCCAATTCTTACCGAGGTTAAGGGAAAAATTGAATTCGTCGATATTGAACTCAATAAATCTCTTCGGGAAGAAATTGATCCCGCTTCAAGCGTAACCAAAAGGGTAATTGTAGAGTATAAAACTGAAAAACTTCAGCCCCGGATTAATGTAAGTCGACCAAATGAGGATCCTATAACGTATCTTCTTCCCAAGGGTGCTCACCTCATGATTGATGATGGAGCCCAGCTTGAGGCAGGAACAGTTCTTGCAAAGATTCCACGGGGTGCAGCTAAAACCAAGGATATTACCGGTGGTCTGCCAAGGGTTGCAGAGCTCTTTGAAGCACGAACACCAAAAGATGCGGCTACATTAACCGCTATTGATGGTACTGTTACGATTGGTGATACGGTAAAGAATAAACGAAAAATCAATGTTGAAAGCTCCGATGGCGTAAAGAAAGAGTACTCAATTCCTGTTTCCAAGTTTCTCCGGGTACAGGATGGTGACTTTATTGTTAAGGGTGAAAAAATTGATGATGGTCCCGTTGATCCCCATGAAATCTTAAGGATCAAAGGCCCCCGGGAACTTCAAAAGTTCCTTGTAAATGAAATTCAGGAAGTATATCGACTTCAGGGTGTTGCTATCAATGATAAACACATTGAAACTATAGTTCGACAGATGCTGAGAAAGGTTAAACTTTCTGATCCGGGAGACTCAAACTTTGTTATTGAACAGATTGTTGATAAGTTTGAATTTATTGGAGAAAATGACCGTGTTCTCGCTGAAGGTGGAAAACCAGCCACTGCAACGCCGGTCCTTATGGGTATTACCAAGGCGGCCCTGAATACAGAATCCTTTATTTCAGCGGCATCCTTTCAGGAAACCACCAGGGTCCTTACTGACGCTGCAATAAAAGGAAAGGTCGACCAGCTTCGTGGCCTGAAAGAAAATGTTATTATCGGTCATCTGATCCCTGCCGGTACAGGTGTCAGAGATTATCAGGACGTTGATGTTTACCAGAATGAACGTGGTGACCTTGAATACAGTCCTGAGCCTGAAGAAGCTGAAGGAGAAGGTGCAGAAGGTGAAGTCACTGCTGAACCGTCATCTCCGGCGGGCCCTGTTGCCGGACCAGAGGCAAAGCCTGAATAAGGCCGGAAGCGGTAAAGGAAAAAGCGGATTAATTACTTGACAAAAAAAGGTTCAAAATAAGCATATCATGAATTGTTATTATTTATGATATGCATAAGGAAATTAAAGTTAACATAAGAAACGGGAGCAACAATGCCAACTATTAACCAGTTAATCAGAAAAGGCAGAAAAGCCAAGCATAAGAAATCTAAATCGCCAGCTCTTCAGCAATGTCCTCAGCGCCGGGGGGTTTGTACTCGAGTCATGACTTTTACACCAAAAAAGCCTAATTCAGCCCTGAGAAAGGTTGCCAGGGTTAGATTAACCAATGGCATAGAGGTTACTGCATATATTCCAGGTATTGGTCACAATCTCCAGGAACACTCGGCTGTAATGATCAGGGGAGGAAGAGTAAAAGACCTTCCCGGTGTTCGATATCATATTATCCGGGGAACTCTTGATACTCTGGGAGTTGAAGATAGAAGAAAAAGCCGCTCTAAGTACGGAGCAAAGAAGCCAAAGGCATAATACGGAAGAAAATTAGAGAGGAACAGCATGCGTAGACGGAGACCCCCCAAAAGAGAAATACTGCCCGATCCCAAGTACGGAAGCAAGCTTGTAACCAAGTTTGTAAACTGTATGATGTTACAGGGAAAAAAAGGCGTTTCTGAATCCATTTTTTATAGAGCGATGGATATACTTGAAGAAAAAACACAGAAAGATCCAATTGAAGTGTTTGTCCAGGCCCTTGAAAATGCCAAGCCGACCGTAGAGGTTAAATCCCGACGGGTAGGTGGAGCAACATACCAGGTTCCTGTTGAAATCAGACCTGAACGAAGACAGGCTCTCGGAATCCGGTGGCTGGTAAATCATTCCCGCGCCAGCAAAACAATCTGCGCGAGGTCGATAATCTGCGCGGCAAACCCGGCCTGGCAATAAGCGAAGTAGTACTCCCATTTTCGCAGAAAAACCTCATCGTAACCCATGGCCCGTATTTTTTCCCGCCGGTCTGAAAATGTCCGGCGCCAGATATCGAGGGTCTTG
>CAZPEK010000445.1:0-3033 GCA_964585555.1 uncultured Leptospirales bacterium
ATTCGAACAGATTAATTATCCATCGGCCGGGGGCTACCATTTTGGGACAGCCCCTTGTTAAATTTATGAGGATACTTTTTTCAGTAATTCTTTTTTAGTTTTTTGATATTCTTCTTCGGTGATCGCGCCGCTTTCTTTCAGTTTCTGCAGTTTTTCAATTGTTGCAAGCACATCTTCATCTTCTCCATCTTTTCGCAGGCCTGCAGCAAAATCTTTTCCCTTTTGAAGATACTCTTTATATTTCCCCTTTACCGCATCAGTATCGAGGGTGAAGAGGTTCCCGTCTGCAGAAAAATGGCTTTCAAAGATTTTTCCCAGCGCATAGGTCGAAGCGCCGGAAAGAATAACCTGGGACGCCAAACCGGCAAGGGTACCAATACCGGGAATAGACTTAATAATACTGGCTCCGAAGCGTGCGAATGAAGCCCCGGCAAGGGCAGAGGCAATGCTTTTCCCCTGGTTTTTATCATAGGGAATATCATAGAGTTCTGCAATGTCTTTAATCAGATCCAGTTGAATAGCGGTAACCGCTGCAAGGTCCACGAGGGGAATTGGTATGGCCCCGGCAGTCATACTGAAGATAACATGTTTTTTGATAGTCTCATCAATAGTCTCAGGCATTTTTTCTGTCATAATCCCTCTCCTTGTGCTTCTCTGATTGACCGGACATGGTGGTGCCGGCTTGTTCATATTATTGCCAGGTGGTTGGAGCTTTGTGCAGGGCCAATGAAACCCCGAGTAAAAGAATTGAGCCTCTTTATTTCTTGAATATGTGTATTCTAAAGAAAAAGAGTTACTCTTTTTCCCCTTTGTTTTTAATCTCTAAATATTATACTCTGCCCGCTCAATAAGTTCAAGCTGCATTTCTCTATTCAGGGTAACAAAATATGCATTATACCCGGAGATCCTGACCAGGAGATTTTGATATTTTTCCGGATTGGCCATGGCATCGCGGAGAGTTCCTGAATCCATAACATTGAACTGCATTTGCATTCCCCCCAGTTCAAAGTATGTTTTCACGTAAGAGGTCATATTGTTGACAATTGTCTCCCGGTCATCAGAAAAGCCGGGAACAATTTTTACGTTGAATGCTATATTGTTATCCATGTTTTCGGGAACCAGGCGGGCAACATCTCTGATATTGTCGAGGAAGTTAACTGACGCCCCGGGATGAGGCGTTAAGCCGGGTGTGAATGCCTTCCCTGCGATTCTGCCTGAGGGGAGAGTACCTGATAAATTACCGTAAGCGACGTGCTGTGACATCGACCAGAATCCTGTCCGGTAGGGGCCTCCCCGAAAATTTGTATGGCTTTGATATTCATTGTGTAAAAATGAAGTAACCCTGTTTGCCATTTCAAGGGCCTCGGGTGAACCACTCCCGAAAAGGGGTACTTCTTTTTTAATGACAGCCGCAGTTGCCTGATCATTTTTAAAGTTACTGTCAATGGCT
The DNA here is from genome assembly GCA_964585555.1 of uncultured Leptospirales bacterium. Taxonomy (GTDB): domain Bacteria; phylum Spirochaetota; class UBA4802; order UBA4802; family UBA5550; genus CAZHNW01. The sequence continues at coordinate 1,451 of CAZPEK010000445.1, forward strand.
TTTTTGAGCCCTTCAAAGGTTATTAACTTTTTATCAAAGACAAGCTTTTTGATTACCATGAGTGAATCCGTAACATCAGCAAGGCCGATATTTGATGTCCCCGATGAATTATAACGGCTGCCGCCCCGGGTAACATCCCGGGCTTTTTCAATAGAGCCGTCTATCAGTGAACTGAGGAAAGGAGTAGGCCGCAGGACAGCGTGAGCCTCTCCATACATGTTATTAAGCTCAACAGCTTTTTCAATGAGAAACTTTTGCTGGCCGCAGTAAGCGTCAAAGAATTCATCAAAGGTTGTAAAGTCTCCTTTTGTAATACTACCGGTTTCCGGGCCGAAGCGCTCTGACATATGGGGGTGACTCCCATTGTTCAGAGCCATTTCCAGGGCAGATACCATGTTCATCAGTATTGAGCCGGTATGGCCCATATGTTTTCCCGAGAGTGTCGGTTCAACACAGCCGGTTGCCGACCAGTCCCTGATGTCATGTTCCGCATAGCCCTTTCCCGAAAGGGCTGTAAACACAGCAGCATCATTATGCATTGAGGGGGTCGCCCTGGTGGTATAATTAACCTCACAGAGTCTCTTCAGGTAGATATCGCTGTTAACTCCCGGAGAAAACCGGGCATTGACATTGGGATCTCTGACGGCAAGGAGTTCGGTAACCTTCAATAGAATATAGGTCATATCGTTAACCCCGTCACCCCCGGAAGAATCAGTGCCCCCAAGTGTAATGGCCTGATCCGAAGAACTTCCCCCAAAGAGATAGTTTCCAATATCCGGAACCAGGGGGAGGTGGTCGGTACCACACATAAAAAGAGAGCCGCAGAGTTCAATGACCTGTTTAATATACACCTCTCTCTCTTCAGGGGAGGCTAATTTTTTCATATCATTAATGAAGTATGGCTGAAGCCACTGGTCGAGTCTTCCCATCGAGAGACCGGTGTTTGTGTTCTCGTTGTGAAGGGCTACCCAGACTATCCAGATTACCTGGAGGGCTTCATGAAGTGTCTCGGCGGGACCAGCGGGTACTTTTTCAAGGATTTTTGATATATCATCGAGCTCCTGTTTCCGTCCTTTGTCAACTTCCTTTATCGCCTGATCATGAGCGGTGGCAGAAAGATTCAATGCGTATGCATTAAGGGCTTCGAGGGTACGTTTCATCGCCCTGAGGGGATTAATGCTTTCTGTGTTTTCAGTATGCAGCTTTTTTAACTTTGCCTCAATATCATTGATAATCCCGCCAGTCCCTTTGGTCAGGATCGCCGGATAATCGGGGATTGTGTGAGATATCCCTACAGATTTCCATACAAAATAATAAACCCACCTTTCGTCAATTTTAAGAATGGTGATCGGCTGTCGGCAACGCTTTCGACCCGGGGGACATCCCACTGCCAGTCCACCCAGGCCGGACTGCCGCTCACATCCGGCTCCAGGACCACCACCGCGCCATTGTCGCGCAGCTCCTGTTTATAGGCGATTATGATCCGGCCGCCGTCACTGACCGTAATACTGCTGACATTCCTGGAGACCATCTTCTGCCAATCATAAACAGAAGGGAAATGTAGAACACCGCTCCCCTAGCCC